>CAZQUC010000162.1:0-9258 GCA_964596095.1 uncultured Enterobacteriaceae bacterium | reverse complement strand
ACCTATCCCTAACCTCCACTCATTCCTGTTCACCACTATACCCTTCAAATTCAATTTGTGGTATTTCTATTTCAATTGTATTTATCATAATGAAACTCGGCCACGTTCTCCTTCTCCTCTTTCTCGGTTTCGTGGGTGGCATCGGCTGGCTGCTTTACGATCCCGCGCCGTCTTCATCGTCCGCACCTTCGGGCGGCGGATCCAGCGGCTCCGTGGAATTGCAGGCCGCGCTGGCGTCCGGCCAGCCGGTGCTGGTGGAGTTTTACGCGGATTGGTGCCCGCCCTGCCGTCAGGTAGCACCCGATGTGGCCAAGCTGGCGGCGGAAGTGCATGGCAAAGCCAGTGTGTTGAAAATCAATACGGACCACCATCGGGCGCTGGCCCAACAATACGGCATCCGCGCCATTCCGACCTTCATCGCCTTCCAGAATGGGAAGGAAAGCGGGCGTCAGAGCGGGGCGATTTCGTCGCAGGCGATGCGGCAAATGATCGGGCTGTGAGCCGTGGCGGGGGCGTAGGGCTTCAAAACGAGCGCGGCGGCGCGGGAGCGCGACGATGCGGAGGAGAAGGAGGAAGAGGAGCGCCGTTTGGGGTGGGGGTCGCGGGGGTGCCGGGTCGCGCTCTCCGCGGTGGGCGGGACACCCCCGCCACGAGGCTCAATCCCCATCCAGCAGCCGTCCCAGGCCGCCGAGCACCGAGCCTTCACCTTTGGCGGAGCCGCCCGCGCTAGGCGCGTGGGAGAGGATGCGGTCGGCCAGGCGCGAGAAGGGCAGGCTTTGCAGCCAGACGGTGCCGTGGCCTTGCAGGGTGGCGAAGAAGAGGCCCTCGCCGCCGAAGAACATGCTCTTCAACCCGCCGACACGCTCGATGTCGTAATTGACCCCCGGCGTGAAGGCGACGAGGCAGCCCGTGTCCACGAGCAGTTTCTCGCCGCGCAACTCGCGCTTGATGATGGTGCCGCCGGCGTGGATGAACGCCATGCCGTCGCCGCGCAGCCGTTGCAGGATGAAACCTTCCCCGCCGAACAAACCTGCGCCGAATTTCTTGTTGAAGGCGATGCCGACGCTGGTGCCGTAAGCGGCGCAGAGAAAGGCGTCCTTCTCGCACAGAATCTCGCCGCCGAGGGACTTGAGGTCCATCGGGATGATTTTGCCCGGATACGGCGCGCCGAAGGCGACGCGCTTTTTGCTGCCGCCGCGGTTGGTGAAATGGGTCATGAAAATCGACTCGCCGGTGAGCACGCGCTTGCCGATCGATTTCAGGATGCCACCGAAGCCGCTGACCGGCGTGGAGCCGTCGCCCATCTTCGACTCGAAGCTGATGCCGTCCTCCATGTAATTCATCGCCCCGGCCTCGGCGATGACCGTCTCGCTCGGGTCCAGCTCGATCTCCACGATCTGCATTTCCGAGCCGATGATTTCGTGGTCGATCTCATGCGATTGCTGCCCGGAAAAGCCGCCGGTGGCCGCAGGCACGGGAGGCGGTCCGCCGGCTGGCACGGGCGGAGGCGCGGCGGGAAACAACGCGGGCAGCGCCTGCCCCGCCGGCAGCCAGCCGGCCGCGCCTTGCGTCCACACCAGCGTGGCCGGGGTCAGCGCGCCCTTTTCGAGGAGAGCGGGGAGTTCGGATTCGAGGGCGGTTTGTTGTTGCCGGGCGGCGTCGAGGTAATGCCAGGTTTTCATGTCGGGATGTCGGGTGGAAAAAGTCGCGGAGGATGACGGGGAGGCGAGAACCCGCCTATTATATTTCCGGGCGGATTTCGCAACCCGTCGTGGCGGGGGCGTCCCGCCCAGAAGCATAAACCTAAATATCCTGGAAAGACGCCTCCAGCACGCGCGCCGGATTTTTCACCACCCGCCAAGCGCGGGCGCCGGCGATGGGGACGCTGCTGACCACCGCCTCGCCCAGCATCACCATGCTGGCCTGGCCGCCGGCTTGTTCGGCCTCGGCGATGGCCCGCCGCACACGCGGGCTGGCCAGCAGGCCGGAGGTTTCGGCGAATTCCCGCGAGAGAAAAAGCAAGCCCTCCACATCCAGGTCCGGCGTCGCTTGCAAACGCGCAAGGGCGGCGGCGCCGGCGGCATTCACCCGTGCCATCGTCGCCGCGTCGCGCAGCACTTCGCGCGTCGAGATCGGCCCGAAGACGCGGCACCATACTGTGGACTCCGGGATCGGCAGCGACTCGACTTCCAGTGGCGCGCCGATCCGCGTCTTCATCATGAAGCCGCCATTGAACTGCCCGCCCACATCCCCGCGGCCCGTGGCATGATCCACCTCCGCCTCGTGCGCCACCAGCGCGAGCGTGTGGCGATCCTGCGGCAGCGCGAACAGGGCGCCCAATGCGTAGGCCGTGGCCAACGCGCTCGCGCCGCTCATGCCGAAGCCGCAGCCAAAGGGGAAATCCGCCTCGATGTCCACCCGCACCGGCTCGGGCGCCAGGTCGCGGATCACCTGGCGCACGGTGGGGAATTCCCACGCCTCGCCCGCCACGCGAATGGCAGAGGCCGCCGCGGCGTCGGCGCCCTCGCCGGGCCGGCGCGTCACCGCGACGCGCACGCCGCCATCGAGCGTGAACCCCACGCCCAAGGACCCCCGCCCGTGACCGGCGGCGGCTTCATAGGTTTGGAAAATCAGGGAGCCATTGGCCGGGGCGAAGGCGCGACAAGTCATGCGAAACGGAAAAGCCTCGGAAAGTCAAAAGGAAGCCCCTCAGGTCCACCCAAAAAAATCCCCGTCCATCACGCGTGTCCATTCCGGTCCATCAACGGCCATCTCGTCCAAGCGCCTCCTCAGGTCTCCGGCACGTTCCTCATAAAGTCCGCGATTTGGGCAAAGAAACCCCGCATCGCCGCGGCAGGCGCCTCCGGAATCCCGGTTTCCCCGATGGCCTCGTCCATGAGTTGCAGCCAGCGGTCGCGCTCCGCGACGCCGATGCGAAAGGGCAGATGACGCGCCCGCAGCCGGGGATGCCCCCGCTCCCGCACGTAGCGATCCGCGCCGCCGAAGCGGTAGATAAGGTAGTCGCGCAGCCGCTGCTCCGCGCCCGCCCAATCATCCGGGGGATAGAGCGGACCGATCACCTCATCCTCGCGCACCCTCCGGTAAAAGGCGGCGACGAGACGGGCGAGCGTGTCCTCTCCCAATTGGTCATGCAGGGTGTCGATCATGCGGAAGGATAGCCGGCTTGAAGCTCCGCGCGCACCCAGGCCAGGGCGTCTTCACGGGTGGTGAGCGTGCCCTCCAACTGGCGCGTCTGGATTTCCTCCAGCAAGTGTTTGAACTCCGGCCCCGGCGCGAGACCAAGGGCGATCAGGTCATGGCCGCCGACCAGGCGCGGCGGGATGATCGGCTCACGCGCAAATTCCTCCTGCTTTTCCCGAAGAAAGACCAGATTGTCGAGCGCGCTGTGGCTGCCCAGGCAATCCACGCGGTGCAGCTCCAGCTCCTCGGCGAAGGTCGGCCGCGCCATGAAGCGCTTGAGCTTGGCCGGGCGCATCTTCTGCACGTTCATGTAGGCCATGTGGTGCGCGACCATCTCCACCACGGCGTGGATGACTTCGTTGGGGTAACGCAGACGGCGCAGGATGCCCTCCGCCATCTCCGCGCCGAGCTTGTCATGCTCGTTGAAGCGGAACCGCCCCGCGGCCTCGTCCCAGCGTTGGGTGGCGGGCTTGGCGATGTCGTGCAGCAGCACCGAGAGCACCAGCGGCGTGGAGACCGTCTCCGGCAGCAGGCTCAGCATCAGCCGCGTGTGGATGAAGACATCGCCCTCCGGATGAAATTCCGGCGGCTGCTCGCACCCCCGCAGGGTGAGGATTTCCGGGATGATGAGGGCCATCAACCCGCTGTCGCAAAGCAGGTCGAACCCCCGCACCCGCCGCGGATGGAGCATGATGCGGGTGAATTCCTCGCGCACCCGCTCGATTGCAATATCCGCCAGCCGCGGGGCCTCCGCGACCAGCGCCTCCCACGTGCCGGGCGCGATGGCGAAATCCAGCGCCGCCGCGAAACGCACCGCGCGCGCCAGCCGCAGATGATCCTCCCCGAAACGCCGGCGCGCGTCCCCGATGGCCCGCACCACCCCTGCCTCCAGATCGGCCTGGCCGCCGACGTAGTCGAGCACCCGGTTTTCCACCGGATCGTAAAACAGCCCGTTGATGGTGAAATCCCGCCGCCGCGCGTCCTCCTCCGCGCCGCCGAAGCGCACCGAATCGGGGCGCCGTCCGTCCGTGTAGTCCCCGTCCTCGCGGAAGGTCGCCACCTCGAAATGAAACGCCCCGCTCCGCACCAGCACCACGCCGAAGTGCGCGCCCACCGCCTTCGACTTCGGAAACAGCGCCTGCACCTCCTCCGGCCGCGCGCTGGTGGCGATGTCGTAATCCTTCGGCTCAATCCCCCGCAGCATGTCGCGCACGCACCCACCCGCGAACACCGCCTCTTGGCCGTGCTCGCGCAACCGGACCACCACCGCCGTCGCTTCTTCGCGCATCGGGCAGCCTTGGCATGGACCGGTGGCGGCGGCAAGCGCGATCAGCGGCGGCGTGCCGGCCGGTCCATAGGGTTACTAATGATTTTGCTGGTATCGGTTGACTCTAGCGCGATTCTTGCTAAGCGGTTTCACTATTGCCATTCACCACCTTCCCCTCAACCCATCTGATTACAGACCATGAAATCGAAACTCTTGTTTAGCCTGGGAGCCGCTTCACTGCTGGCATGTCTTCCGACATTTGCCGCCACTGTTTATGTGAATGAAACATTCGATTATGCGGACACAGCGGCGTTGTCAGTGAATTGGGGTAGCCCGACAGGATTGTCGTTAGATAGTGCTTCGGCTGGCGCGCATGACGGCGCCGCCTCCGCCCATACGTGGACGGGATCGTCTTTCTCCATCGCCCCCACGGATGATGAGCCGCTGGTCTTGACCGCGGATTTGTGGTATACGGGGACTGCGGGACAGCGTAACACCGTCGGATTGCGCAATGGCGCCAATCCTCTTTTTGAGATGGGGTTTTACAATGATGGCACTGTCGGTGCGAATGGGCTTGCCACACGAGTTCTCAGCTTTGCTGGCAGCCCCGGCTGGGTGGGACTGGCATCCTACACTGATTTGGGAACAGGTGAGGACGCCTCCCAGTGGATCAGACTCGAAGCCACCTTCACTTCCACCCAATTGACCCTTACTTGGGATTTTGGGGCTAATGGGAGTGTGGATGGGACCTATTCCGCTCCTGGGGGGGCCTTTTCGGAGGGAGCCTCCTTCACCGACTTGCGTTTCGGAGGACCGTCAGCGCTTTCATCCGCAGGCGGCGGCTTCCTCGTGGACAACATCGTCCTCCAAACCGTTCCCGTCCCCGAGCCGGCCTCTCTGGCCTTCGCCGCCATCGGCGCCGCGCTGGCCTTCCGCCGCCGCCGGTAAGCTCCCGGGATTTTTTTCACAAGAGCCAATCCTTACCGGGATTGGCTCTTTTTTTGTTTGGAAGGTATTCTTCACCCATGCCGGCCCACCCAAGACCATCGCGCCTCCGTCGTTCCTTCCTCCTGTTGCTCTCTTGCCTCCTCTCCACCGGTGGAGCGCCAACGGCCGCCGCGCAGGAGTTCCGCGGGGTGTGGGTCGATGCCTTCGGCTCCGACCTGAATAACGCCGCCAATATCACCACGCTGGTCAACCGCGCGCGGGCGGCGAACCTGAACGCGATTTTCCCGCAGGTGCGCCGACGCGGGGATGCATGGTATCGCGGCGGGCTGGAGCCAATCAATTCATCGGTGGCGGCCGGATTCGACCCCTTGCGGGATCTCCTCACCAAGGCGCACGATACCTCGGGTGGGAAGAGACGGATCGAAGTCCATCCCTGGCTCGTCACTTACAACATCTGGAACCAGCAGAACACGCCTCCCAGCCAGCCGACCCATCCTTACAACCGGCATCCGGAATGGCTGACCCAGCGGTATCCCAAGACCGCCAACGCCCCCGTGACGCGGTGGGATGGCGGCAATTACCAATTCGACCAAGGGCTGCCGGCGGTCCAGCAACACACCTTCGACGTGGCGATGGATATTTTGCGCCGCTACGACGTGGACGGCCTGCACTTCGATTACATCCGGTATTCGGATAATGACTCCAGCGGCAGCTACCAGCCTTGGGGCTACCATCCCGAAACGGTCGCCCGTTACCAACGCCTGAAAAACCGCGCCACCGTGCCGACGCCGAGCGACCCGACCTGGTTGCAATGGCGACGCGACCAAGTGACGGCCCTGCTGCGCAAAGTGTATCTGCACGCCCGCACGGAGAAACCGGCCGCAACCATTTCCGCCGCGCTCATTTGTTACGGTTCCGCGCCATCGTTGAGTTCGTCCTCCTGGCTGGGCACGGCGGCCTACAGCCGCGTCTTGCAAGATTGGCGGGCGTGGCTCGACGAAGGCATCCTCGATCTCGGTTGCCCGATGGCTTACAAGACCAACCTGACCAGTCTCATCGAATGGACGACATTCATCCGCCAGCGCCAATACGACCGCGCCAGCGCCATCGGCCTCTACTGGCATGAGAATCCGCTGGCTTCGACCTTCGAGCAAATCCGCCGCACGCGCGCCAGCTCCGGCGCCAACCGAGCGCTCGGACAGATGGGTTACTCCTTCCGTAGCACCAACAGCCAAGGCGTGGCATCCGCCACATTTTACCAAGCGCTCACCAACGCCGCGACCGCGGCCACTTTCGATCCCGACCATCCGCCTGTTTATGCCGAGCCGAGCGAGGCGCCCGCCATGCCGTGGAAGGCGGATCAAACCCTCGGCCACGTGATGGGCTTCGCCCAAACCGCCGCCACGCCCACCCCGCTCGATGGCGTGACGGTAACCCTCGCCGGTCCGGTGAACCGGACGCTGCTCACCGACGGCACGGGATTTTTCGGCGCGGTCGATCTCCCGGTCGGTTCCTACACGGCCTCGATCGCCGTCGAGGGCTTCGCGCCGCAGGAGCGGGCCTTCACCGTGACCGGCGCCCAAGTCGCCTCCCTGGAATTTCTGCTCCACCCGCCCGCGCCCCGCGGCTTGGAAATCCTCACCCACTTTTGGAACGACACCACGCGCCGCCTGACCCTCATCTGGGCCTCGCAACCGGACCTCACCTACCGCGTGCGCTATTCCGCCGATTTACAACAATGGCACGACCTCGCCACCGGTCTCCCCTCCGCCGGCGAGACCACCACCTACGAAACCCCGCCCATGCCCGAAGCCATCACCCGGCGCTTCTGGCGCGTCGAGGCGGAGTAGCTGGAAACTTTTCCCCTACTTGCCCTCGGCGCGGATCACATGATAGCGTCCACGTCACACGCCCCCCGCGCGCCGCCACATGGATGACCCCTCACCGTCTTGGGAGCAGGAACTCGCGCTGGTCCGGCGCGGCGACGACGCGGCGGCGCGCCGGCTGGTGGAGGCGTTGTATCCCAAAATCATCCGCATTGTCCGCAACCACCTCCCCGCCACCGAGGAGGAGCAGGATCTGATGCAGGAGGTCTTTATGAAAATGTTCGCCAAGCTCGGGCAATTCCGCGGCGACCAACCGTTCGACCACTGGGTGGCCCGCATCGCGCTCAACACCTGCTACGACCGCCTGCGCCGGCAAAAGGCCCGGCGGGTCCGCAGTTTCGGGGATTTCTCCCGCGAAGAGGCGGAGTTTTTGCAGGATGCCTGGACGGCCCGTGAATATGAGGAAACGCCCTCGGAGCACCCCTCCGCCACCTCGCTGGAACTGCTGGGAAAACTCCTCGCCACCCTCAAGCCGGCCGAGCAACTGGTGCTGCGCCTGCTCGACCTGGAGGAAAAAAGCGTGGCGGAAATTTGTGACCTGACGGGTTGGGGCGCGTCCAAAATCAAGGTGACCGCCTTCCGCGCCCGGCGTAAACTGGCGGCCACCTTCCAAGCCATGGAAAAAAACCGTCCCGGCCCGCCTTCATGAAACCGGCGGGCCTTGGCCGGCGTCTTTAATTCTGTTCAGATGAAAGAAGATCCGACTTTCGATGCCATCTGGTCCCGGCTCGCCGCCCGGGCTCGGCGTTCTGCCGTGTCCACCGAGCCCGCGGCCGAGGAGACTGCCCCCTTTGGTTTTGCCACGCAAGTGGTGGCGCACTGGCAGGCGGCACGGGCGTTCGATCAACGGCTGGCGCTGTGGCAGCGGGTCTCCTGGCGCGCGGCGCTGGCGTCGATGGTGGCGTGCGGCGCATTGATGGCGAGTCCTTTCGGCAAAACCTCCGTGTCCTCCCCTCTCCTCCAACCCCCGCCGCTGCCGTGGCCCGGCCTCGCCGGCTCCACTCCATGATCCCGATCCTCAGCAAATACGGCCGGCTGGCGCTGGCGCTGGCGGCGATCTTTCTCAGCGGCCAGGCCATCGGCTGGCTGCTGGCCGTGCGCACCAGCGAGGCGCGGCTCGAAGTCCCCTCCGACCCCCAGCGGTGGCGCGAGCATATGCTCGCCCGGCTGCGGGATGATCTGAAACTGACCCCGGAGCAGGAAACCGTGGTCGGCCAACACCTCGCGACCACCGCCGAACGGATGAAACGCGACCGGGACCGCGCGCTGTTCCAAATTCATCTGCAACTATTAAAGCTCCACGATGAATTAGGGCCAACCCTGACCGTCGATCAGCAAAAAACGCTTGCGGAGAGCCGACGGAAGCTGGCAGAGTCCGTTCAGCAGAAATTTCCCGAGTTGTTGCGAGACACGGAGAGGCCACCGGGCTTTCAGGAAGCGCCGCCGCCATCAGATCGCCCCCCGCCATGAACCACCCATGCCGATACACCATTCTTGCACTCGGCTTGGCCGGGGTGGCGGGTGGGGTATGGGAAATAACCAGGCGGAGCAGCCCGCGACCGGAAACGCCGCGCCACGGTCCCGGCGCGGTCACTGCCGCGGAGGCCGCACGTCGGATGGCTGAGGAAACGGGGGATGATGACGCCCGGGCTCGACTTTTTGCCCGCTTGGCGGACGGCTCTCCCGCGCCGCCTCCGGCCGCCACTACGGGTTTTCGCAAAGATCCCGATGCGGTGCGATGGACGGAGTATGGCGATGGCTATATCAGCCGGACGAAATACGATGGCACGGTGGAATTGGAGTTGAAACTCACTCCCGAAGTGGTGGAGTTCGAAGGATTCATCAACTACGGATCGCCGATCGAGCCAGGCTACACCGTCATCCTCACCGAATCTGGGATCGAACAACCGGTCTTCTCCCCCTCGCGCGAAGAACTGGAATGGCGGGCGCTCAAGG
>CAZQUC010000161.1:0-9270 GCA_964596095.1 uncultured Enterobacteriaceae bacterium | reverse complement strand
CGGCCCGACCTCTCCGCCCCGAGGGGCAAGCCCCTCCCCCCCACAAAGCGGAGGCGAGCCTCCGCACTCCAGATGACACGTCTGCGGAGACATCGACCATTTTTTACTCGACAGGTTCTCAGAAAATGTCGGGATCACGGCTTCTCCCGCGAGAGGTAAGATTTCTTGTCGATCCACAACTTATTTTTTGTGCTCTTTGCGATCTTTGTGGTTGTTGTTAAGGGAGGAATTTACGTTGAAACCGTTGCCAGGCTTCGGGCGCGTCGATGTCCCAAGCCGCGTCGGGGAAGAGCACCCGCGCCGCGTCGTGAAGCGCGGCCACCGCCTTGGCACCGCGGTCGCCATGCAAAGCCAGGAGTTCATGGAAATGCCGCTGGGCGAACCAGGCGGGCGGTCCGGTGGCTCCGCCGTGATCGCACAGGACGATGGAGGCTTCGGAAGACCGCGCGCGCATTTCCTCCAAGAAACCGGACGTCACCGCCGGCTGGTCGGCGAGCAGCACGAAGAGGCCATCAACAAGGGGCGACAATTCCAGCAAGCGGGCCACTCCCGCCGCCAGGGAGCCGCCCATGCCCTCCTCCCATCCCGCGTGGACGAGCGTCTCCACTCCTTCCGGGCAGGGCCGCGCGAGGATGACCTCCACATGCGCGCCGAGCACCCGGAGCACCGGACGGCAGCCGGCTTCCAACGCCATCCGGCACGCGCGGTCGAGCAAGGTTTCGCCGTTGATCTCCAACAACTGTTTCGGCGAGCCGAAGCGGATCGCTCGTCCCGCCGCCAGCACGATCGCCCCGGTTTTCATGCGATCGTCAACGCGGAGGGATGGATCGGACCGGTCTGGTCGCGCAGGAACCCCGCGCGTGTCCCGGTCAGCACGGCTTGGATTTCCGCGACGATGGCCAGCGCGATGGTTGTCGGGTGATCGCCGCCCAAGTCGAGTCCGACAGGCGCGTGCAGCCGCGCCGCGACCGTGGGGTCTTCCAGCAAGCCCAGCCCGCCCAGTTCCGCCAGCAGGGTTTCTCGCCGGCGCTTCGAGCCGAGCACGCCGACGTAACGGTAGCCCGCGGGCAGGATTTCGCGGAGAAACGCGAGGTCGGTGGCGAGGTGATGCGTCATCACCAGCACCGCCGTGGTGGCATCGGGGCGGAAGACCTGCGCCATCTCCTCCGCCACGAGCGCGTGGAGGTGTTCGTCGGCGACCACCGGCGTGTCGGCGAGCCGGCGGGAGTCGCTCAGCACGCGGTGCCGTTCCCAGCCGAGCGTGGCGGCGAAACCGAGCACCGGCTCCATATCCGGCGTCCAGCCCACGGCCACGAGGCGCGGGGGCGGGGGCACCTCTTCCAACAAGCCGTGTCCTTCGCCGGCGGCGAGGCGCGTGCCGTGCTCATCGGTCGCGAGTTGCACGGATCGCCGCGCGCGCAGTTCCGCTTCGATCCGCTCGATGAGACCGTCCGCGATGGCCTCGACCTGCACGTGCAGCTTGCCGGGGCAGCCGAAGTGCGGGCGCGTGTCGATGACCATCCGTTGCAGCGTGCCCTCGGCAAAGACCCGGCGCGCGGTGCCCGCGATGCCTTCCTCCAGGCAGCCGCCGCTGAGCGAGCCGCAGAACGACAAGTCCTCCGCGATGAGCAGGCGCGCGCCGGGCCGGCGGTAACTCGAGCCTTCGCGCGCGATCAAGGTGGCCAGCGCGAGCCGGCCCCCGCGATGACGGCGGGCGAAATCGAAGAGAAAAGGCCAGTCGCTCATGAAGCCATGGGTTTCAGCCCCAGCTCAGGTCCTGCTTCGCCAGCGGCAGCGAGCGCACGCGTTTGCCGGTGGCGGCGAAGATGGCGTTGCTGATCGCGGGCGCGGTCGGGGGCAGGGCCGGTTCGCCGAGGCCGGTCGGCGGGAAGTCCGACTTCGCGAAGTGGACTTCCACCGCGGGCGTTTCGTTGATCCGGAGCAGCGGGTATTCGTGGAAGTTCGTCTGCCGCACCGCGCCGTTTTCCACGGTGATTTCCTGGAACCACGCGGCGCTGAGACCATCGAGCATGGAGCCTTCCACCTGGTTCTCCGCGCCGCTGAGATTCATGATCGGCCCCACATCCACGCCGGCGGTGAGTTTGTCGATTTTCAACGCGCCGTCCTTGGCGACGGTAACCTCCGCCACCACCGCGACATAGCCGAGGTGGCTGAAATGGAAGGCGATGCCTTTGCCGCGGCCCGGTTCCAGTTTTTCGCCCCAGCCGGCTTTTTCCGCCGCGAGCCGGAGCACGCCTTTCATGCGGGTGGCGTTATAGACCGGGCCGCGTCCGCCGGTGGCCGGCACCTCGCGGTCGTCGCCCAGCAACGCCAGGCGGAACTCCAGCGGGTCTTTCTTCGCGGCATGCGCCAGTTCGTCGATGAAGCTCTGGATCGCCCACGCCAGCGCGCAGGAGCCCGGCGCGCGCCACCAGCCGAGCGGCGTGTTGCTCGGCAGGATGGTGCGCTCCAGCAAAAGATTCGGCACGAAGCGGCTCGGAAACTCGTCGCCGCCGAGATCCGCGCCATTGCCGGGACGCTGGTCGCTGTTGAGCCCGAAGGTGACGAAGTGGTCGGCCCACGCGGCGACCTGGCCGTGGTCATCAACTCGTCCGCGGAAGCGATGCCAGCCGCCGGCGCGGTAGTAATCGTGCGCGAGATCCTGCTCACGGGTCCACGTGACCTTCACCGGCGTGCCCTCCACCCGCAGGGCGATGGCGGCGCATTCGATGACGAAATCGCTCATCAACCGCCGGCCGAAACCGCCGCCGATGCGCGTCATATGCAGCTTGATCTTGTCTTTGGGAAATTGAAGCGCGTTGGCGATGCCGTCGAGCGCGCCGCCGGGATTTTGCGTCGGCGCCCATAACTCGAGCACGCCGTCCTTAAAGACGCCGGTGCAGTTTTGCGGCTCCAGATTGGCGTGGGAAAGATGCGGGTAGTAATACTCGGCGGCGACCGTCTTCCCATCGTCGGGAAACACCGGCTCGCCCGTCTTGCGGACTTCGGAGCCTGGGCCCGGGAGCACTGCGGCCGCCTTCGCGGCGTGGGCGGCGAAGCTTTCCGTCGCGTCCGCGTCCCAACTCACTTGCAACGCGTTCTTTGCCTTGAAGGCGCTCCACGTGTCGCGGGCGATGATGGCCACGCCGGGGAGCAGGCCGTAGTGATCGCCGCGACCTTCGATCACGAAGGCATCGATCACCCCGGGCAGTTTTTTCACCGCGTCGAGGTCCGCTTCCTTGACCTTGCCGGCGAAGACCGGGCTGCGCACGTAGGCGGCGTATTGGAGGCCCGGCGGTTTTTGATCGATCCCGAACAACGGCCGGCCGGTGACGATGTGCGGGTTGTCCACGCCGCTGATGCGTTTGCCGAGCAGCTTGAACTCGGCGACCGGCTTCAACTTCACCGAGCCGTCATCGGGCACCGGCAGCTTCGAAGCCGCGGCGGCCAAGGCGCCGTAGGCCAGCTTGCGGCCGCTCGCTTGATGCACGACCTCGCCGGCCGCCGCCGCGCATTCGTCGGGGGAAACACCCCACTGTTGCGCGGCGGCCGCGACCAGCATGGTGCGCGCGGTCGCGCCCGCGCGGCGCAGCCGGTCGTAATTCGAGGGCGTGGACATGCTGCCGCCCGCCATTTGGTGGCCGAAGGCGGCGGCGTTCACCGGGGCCTGCTCCACGCGCACGTTTTCCCAAGGCACCTCCAGTTCCTCCGCCACGATCATGGGCAGCGAGGTCTTCACGCCCTGGCCGACTTCCGGGTTCTTGGCGAAAAGCGTCACCGTGCCGTCGGGGGCGAGGCGGATGAAGGCGTTCGGGGAAAACGCGGCGGTGGCGTCTTGGGCCGAGGCGGCGTCCCAAGCGAGCAAGAAGCCGCCGCCGGCAAGGGCGGAGACGCGGAAAAATCCGCGGCGATCCAAAGTCATCGTGTTCATTGCGCGGCGGCGGTGTGGATGGCTTGACGGATGCGCTTGTAGGTGGCGCAGCGGCAGAGGTTGCCCGACAGGGCGGCGTCGATGTCCGCGTCGGTGGGTTGTGGTTTTTCCTTGAGCAAGGCGGCGGCGCTCATGATCTGGCCGGCCTGGCAGTAACCGCACTGGGCCACGTCGAGATCGCACCACGCCTGTTGCAAGGCGGTGAGTTTCCCTTCGCCGGCGAGGCCTTCGATGGTCGTGATTTTTTTATCCCCGACCCCCGAAACCGGCAGGGTGCAGGAGCGCACGGCCTGGCCGTCGAGATGAACCGTGCAGGCCCCGCACAGGCCCATGCCGCAGCCGAATTTCGTGCCGACGAGATCGAGATGATCGCGCAGCACCCAGAGGAGGGGCGTATCGTCGGCCACCTCCGCGGCAAGAGGCCGGCCGTTGACGTGAAGCGTAAAGGTCTTCATGGGTTTTTTCGGAAAGCGTCCCCATTCTAAAGCGGAAGCCGGGGAAGAACCAAGGAGAAATTCCCTCCCGGATTTTCTCAGGCAAAGGCCAGAAGACAGCGTTTTCCACTTGATCGCAGACGAATAGAGGCACCTTTCCTGTCTCAGCGCTTGTCTCCCTCCATGGCCGATTCCGCAGCAGCAACCTTTTTCCGGCGCACCCGGTGGTCCTTGGTCCGCCGGGTGGTGGTCTCGGGGCCGGCAAGCTCGCCCGAGGCCGAGGAGTTTTGCCGCATCTACTGGTATCCGCTCTATGCGGTGGCACGGGCCGACGGCGTGCTTCCGGAAGAAGCCGCCGATCATGTCCAGACGCTGCTGGCCCGGATTTTTGCGGAAAGCTTGCTGGACCGGGCCGATCCCGCGCGCGGACGGCTCCGCGGCTGGCTGGCCACCTTGCTGCGCCGGCAGATCAACACCGACCGGCGGGCCGCCCGGCGGCTGAAGCGCGGCGGCGGCGCGCTCCATCTGAGCGTGGACTGGGCTTCCGCGGAGGAAACCTGGCTCCTGCCCAAGGCGGAGGAAACGGAGCCGGCGACCTATTACCGGCGCAGCTTGGCCGCCGTTTTGCTGGACGAGGCCATCGAAGCCCTGGCGGCCGAATACGCGCAGCGCGACCGCCGCGAGCTCTTCGACGCCTTGTTGCCCGCCTTGGAATCGCCCTTGCCCGATGAAACCTTCGCCGATGTGGCGAAGCGGCTGGATTCGACCGATGGCGCGATCCGTATGGCCGCGGTGCGCCTGCGCGAGCGCTTCGGCCGGTTGCTGCGGAAAAAATGCGCCGTGGCCCTGGGCGTGCCGGATGGACCGGAGCTGGACCAGGAATTACGGGAAGTTTTTTCTTAAAGAATCCGCTGCCGGGCTGTGACGTTTCCCCGAAAAAAGCCTATTCACTGGCAACCGCCTCTTTCATGCCCACGCCCACGCCATCTCCCCCGGAGCCGCCCGGCCCGCGCCGGTTCGCGCGCGGCCTGGACCTGCAGGCGCTGGCGCTGACCGCCCGACAGCAGATCGGTGTGGAAAACAGCCCGCCGCCGGACATCCCCGGCTACCACTTGCTCCAACCACTCGGGGGCGGCGGGGTGGGCCATGTGTATCAAGCGCGGGAAGCGGCCACGGGCGAACTTGTCGCGATCAAAATCGCCCATACCACCGGCGTCGAACCCACGGAACGAATGAAGGCCGAGGCGGCCCTCCTCCGGCGGCTCGATCACCCGAATATCGTGCGCTGCCGCGATTTCGGTGTCCTGCCCGACGGCCTGCCGTGGCTGGCGATGGATTATGTGGAGGGCGCCAGCCTCGCCGCCCTCCTGCCCGCCGCCGGTTTTTCGTATGACGAGGCCATGCGCTATTTCCGCCCGGTGGCCGCCGCCCTCATCGAAGCCCACGCCCGCGGCATCCTCCACCGCGACCTCAAACCCTCCAATATCCTCGTCGCCGAGGACGGCGCCGTCCGCGTCGCCGATTTCGGCCTCGCCCGCCCGTTGGAGGAACGCGTGCTGACCTTCACCCTCACCCTTTCCGGCGTCGTCGCCGGCACCGCGGAGTATCTCGCCCCGGAATGTTACCAACCCGGCTACACCCCCCACGTCGCCGCCGAAGTCTATGCCCTCGGCGTGCTCCTCTACGAACTCCTCACCGGCAGCCCGCCCCGCGGCGCCTGGGAGCCCGTCTCACACCGCAAGAAAATCGACATCCGCGTCGATGAGGTCCTCCGCCGCGCCCTCCATCCCGATCCCGCGCAGCGCTTCGCCTCCGTGGACGCCATGGCCGCGGCCCTAGAGGCCATCGACCGCTCGCCGCCACGCTATGCGGGGGCGGCCCTGCTGAGCCGGTCTGTTCGCTGGGGGGATTTCTTCTGGACGGTGCTGGGAGTGGCCTCCTTAGATTTGGTCTTCGTCGGCGTCCTTCGCCTCGGAAACAACACCATGCTGAACCTGCCGCTGGATCTCTTCTCCGGAAATTCACGCTATATCGGCACCTTCCTCACGCTGAGTGCCATGTTGGTCATTGCCTCCCTGGGCGCCGCCTGGCAAATCGGCCGCGCGTGGCACTTTCGCCGCACGCCGCTGCGCGAACGGCTGCCGATGCCGTTTGGGCTGGCGCTAGGGCATTCCCGGCTGGCCGTCGCCTTGGTCGTTTTCGGCCAGGCTTTGTTTCTCTTTCTTCCCCTCGCCGCCGCGGGCTATTTCTGGAGCACCCTCCGTTGGACTCCTTGGTCGGTGTATATCCCGCAGAGCGACGGGGTATATCCCCCGCTGATCTTGTCTTTTTCACCAACCAAGGTCGAGCCGGTCAGTCTCTGGCACTTTGATCTCACGCGCTTGCTCCAGGGGGAAGGGGTGTGGCTGTTGGATGCCGAATTCGGCTCCACCGGGCAATTGATGATTGTGATGGGTAAGGCCTCTTTTTATCCGGTGGTCGAGCCGTTGTTGCTGCTGCTCACCGCCGCCGTCGTCATCGCCACCGTCCTGATGACCCTCGTGCTGGTATTCCCTCGGTTGCTGCATCGCCGCGCGCTGTTGCCGGTGGGGGCATTGGCCGTGCTTTCCTTCCTCATGCATGGGAAAACACCTTTCCCTTCACCAACTACGGTCCCTCACCAGGCCCACGCCGACGACGTCGGCTCCGACACCGTCCTTCACGAATTGCCCGCCTTGGTGGCCCGGCTCGCCGCCGCCGAAGCCGACCGCGACGTGGCATCCGTCCTGGCGTGTTATCTCCCGCCCGTCAGTTATCTGGACCGGCTCATCGAAAGCCCCGCCGCCCTTGCCCGCGTCAAACAAGCGGAATGGGCCGCCCAGGAAGGACGCGTGACTTTCTATGAAAAAGACGGTGCCAGCTCCAAAATTCTCTCCGCCGACCAAGGTCTCCGTTACCTGACCGTCAGCCAAAACTATTATCACACCTATGCGGATGGAAAGGGCGAGGGCGGGCGGCGGCACGGCCATTATTGGTTCCGGCTGACCCCGGCAGGGTGGAAGATCGTCCGGGAGGAATACCGGTCGCAGGTGGTTTACGTGAGCGCGCCGGTTCCCCCGTTGTCCCCCGCCCAAGCGGCGGCACTCCACGCCCTGGTGTGCCGGGAAGCTTCCGGCCCGCGAGCCTCTCCCCTCCTCCTGGCCACCCGGTTGATGCCACAACTGTTTCACTCTCGGGAGGATGCCTCCGGCCTCATCTCCTACCGGCAGATGCTTGCCCGCCTGCCCCTGGTCCCGGAGACATTCCGTTCCGCCCACTACCACCCGCGTTACGTCCCGCACCTCACCCCGGCTCCCGGCCAGCGCCTTTCGGCCGTGTTTCCCTACACCGTTACCGTGGAGACCACCGATGGCCAGCGCCTCCATCAGGAGGGTGAATGGTCGATGGACCTCATCTATCTCCCCCAAATCCCGGAAGCGGAAGCGGAAGGGCAGACCGAAGCCGGGGATCCGGCGGTCTCCCCCGACCGATGGCGAATCGTCCGCTTTCGCTGAACGTCCCCGCTTCCTTCAGACGCACGCGAATGCTCCTTGTGCTCTTTGTGGTCCATCATCATGACCGTATTGAGGATTGATCCCCTCACGTCACTTCCTTTTCTTTCCCCTGTTCAACAGTCTGTTCCATCACCGCCGCCTGCCGCTCAGGACCGCTGGCGGCCCCCCGTGTCGTTTCCGCGGGGGGCCGCACTCATCCCGTCCCGTGCGTTGACAAAACGGCGGCAGTCCGCCTTGGACGGGAACAGCTCCGCCGGATTCACTCCCAGCACTTCCGCCAATACCCAGATTTCCCAATCGGTCACCTGCCTCACCCCCGCCTCGATCTTCGCCAGCGTGCCCCGTTCCACGTCCCATCCGGCCAGTTGGCACCGGGCCGTCAGGTCTTCTTGCGTCAACCCTTCGCGCAGGCGCAGGCGGGACACTTCACGCCCCACCAGATTCATGTTTCTGTCCGGTTTCAGAACCATGCCCATAGTCAGAAAGGCGTTTGCTTTGCTCCGCAAGCGGAGCAATTCTTCACCGGACACACTGCACATCTCCACTGCCATCAAAAAAACAGCCACCGCCAAACGCCGGGAAATCTCGCATTTTTTTCTTATTATCAATGATTTACAAATAAAATAAAAAAATTTTCATCTGGAGGTGTGACAAAACTGAAGAAAAAACCAATTCCCGGTGAGCCCAAGTCCTGTCCTCTGCCTGCCGCCTCACCCATCACTCTAAAAATTCATCATTTTTATTGAAAATGAAAAACCATCATCTCCTGCTCTTCTCTTGGCTCTCCTTGGGAGCTGGCTGGGTTCCCCTGCGTGCCGCTGATTTCCCTCTCTCCTTCCGCCTGGAGGCCGAACCGGGCGCGGTGGCCGTGCAATTCGATGTGGTGTCCTCCGTGCCGAGCGCCCAACTCACCACCCCGGTGCTCACCAACATCGGCCCGCATGTGGTGGATTTCGAGCGTCAACCCGATGGCCGCGTCCGCTACGTCATCTACTCGGCGGACAACGCCCCGTTGAATGCGACCGGCCGGTTGGACGTGACCCTTTCCCTCGCCTCCACGCCGACCTCCGGGTTTCTTTCCGTCACTCAGGCCAGGGCCACCACGGCGGCCGGGCAATCCCTGGACGCCTCGCCCAATCTCCTGCCCCTCCTCCTCTCCACCACCCCATCGACTGGAACGAATCGGTTTGCCCAAGGCGCCGCTGCCCCCTGGGTCGTCGAAGCCATCGACCCCGACGGGCACATCGCTTCGGTCACCTTGCTGTGGAATGGCCAAGCGCAGCCCCCGGATACCGCCGCTCCCTTCGGCGGTTCGCTACCCACCAGCGTGCTCGGTGATTTTACGGCCGCCTTCGTCCTCACCGATGCCCGC
>CAZQUC010000160.1:0-9316 GCA_964596095.1 uncultured Enterobacteriaceae bacterium | reverse complement strand
GACGATTTGGAGTGCGTGGGCATGACCACGCTTTGGATCGGGGCGACATGTCGCCGCACTCCAAGAGTGCCGACCGATCGCGGTCTCACTCACCCGCGCGCCCGACGCGGAGGCGCAGGAATGCGTGCGGGACGGGTGACGTCTCGTTTTCCGCCGGAGGGGCGAAACGGGCGCTGACTCGTTCGTAGTCGCGTTCGTCGGACGGGGTGACGGTCACGGGGATTTCGCTCCACTCATGAAGATCGGCGCTGGCTTCCACGCGATAGACGACGTCGGGCAGCAGCGGGGGACGAGTAAAGGTCATGGTCAGTGCGTCGCCGTCATAGACGACGGTGGGCGGCGGATCGGAATTTTGTGGATCGCCGCCGAGCGCGTATTCGAGCAGGTTGGGCAGGCCGTCGCCGTCGCCGTCGTCGAGATCGCCCGCGCCGGCGGCGTCCGGGGAGCCAAAGCAGGCGGTTTTCCATTCGTCCAGCGTCACGCCCGCCACGTGGCCGGACAGCGCGCCGGTCAGCCCCGCGGCGGTGACGGTGATGGTGAAGGGATCGCCGATGGTGGCTCCGGCCGTGAACCATCCCTGCGCGGTGATGGCTCCGCCTTCGGCCGCCCACTTCACCTCTTCCTCGTCATCCAGGATTTCGATGACGTGGCCGAACTGGTCCACAACCTGTGCGGCGAACTGTCGCCCCGCGCCGGCACTCACGAAGTCGGCGGGCGGCACGACCTCCAGCCGCGTCGCCGTCCGCGCCACCACCACCGGGACGGAACTGGTCGCGCTGAGGCCGCCGTCATCACGCACGGTGACGTGCAGGGTGTAGTCGCCGGGTGCGAAGAAGGTGGCGGTGGTGGTGTGGGCGGTCCGGCCGCCGTTGTCGCCGAAGCTCACCGGGGGCAAGGTTTCTTCGCTCTCCGCGGACCACGCGTAGGTCAACCCGGCCTCACCCGCGTCGTCGGTGGCGGTGACGCGCACGGCCGCGGTCGTGCCGGTGACCACGGCCGGCTCCGCGCTGGCGGGCGCGGTGATGACCGGCGCGAGATTGTGGGTCGGCGTCTGGCCGGTCACCGCCACATCGTCGAGGTGCCAGAACCCGGTCTCCATGCCTTCCCCGCCGATGACCTGGCCGCCGCCCAGCCGCCAGCGCAGCCGGATGGTATGGCCTGCGAATTTTTCCGGCGCGGCCACCGGCAGCACCACTTCGGTGAACTCCCGCGCCGTGCCTGCCCAGCCTGCGCGTCCGGCGAGAGGATTAACCGCCGTGCCATGGCCGCCGCCGAGCACGGCGGGGTAGGCGCCTTCGGCAAAAGCCAGGCCCGACGCCTCGTCGGCGGCATCCACCCACGACGCGCCGTCATCAAAGGAAATCTCTAGCACGCCGCCGCAGCGGGCCACGGGCAGATGATAGGCGTGCCAGAAGCGCAAGTGGAGATCGGTGGCGCCTTCCGGGATCGGGATCGGCGGGGAAGTCAGCTCCAGCAGGTGACGGGCATTCGGCGCGGCGGCCGTGTAGGCGCGGCGGCCGGAATGCCGGCGGGTCGTGCCGGGCGCCCAGGTTTTTTCCGTGCCTTCGGCGGTCGTGGCGAGCCAGCCTTCGCGCTCCGTCTCGAACCCATCGCCCCACACCGCGCCCTGCACGCGGAAGGCGGCGGGCAGCGTAGCGCTGGCTCCCTCGGGGTTGGTCACCACGACATCCCAATAGCCGGCCGCCAGCCCATCGACGCCCACGCGGCAGGTGAGCGCGTCGCCGGTGACCTCATGGCCGAAAGCCGCGGCCGAGGGTTCGCCGTCCTTCGTCAACGTCACCACCGTGCCGAGCCGGAACCCGGACCCTTCCAGCGTGAGCGTCACCAGCCCATGGCTGCCGCCTTCGGGCGAGACCGCGGTCACGGTGGGCGCGGGCGGTGTTTCCGTGTCCGCGCCTCCGGTGATGACCAGCGAAAAGACCTGGCTGTCACCGGTCAAGGCGCCGTCCACCGTCACCCGGGCCGTGTAGGTTCCCGGCTGCGTGGGGGTGGCGAGAAAAACCTGCTCCACGTTGTCGGTGTCATTCTTTCCGGGAGTGGCCCCGGCGGTGAGCGCGGCCGGCGACCAATCGCCCACGTAGGGCATCACGAAAGGCCGGTGCGCCGTGCCATCGGGCGTGAGCAGGGTGAGGTCGAGGTTATTGACCAGGCGCGGCGTGCGCGCGTCGCTTTCCGTGGTGCTCTCGCCCGGCGGATCGGTCCAGCCCAAGGTCAGGCGGAGCGGAGAAGAGCCGTTCCACGTGAAGGACTGCTCCCACTCCGGCCGGGCCGTGGTCACGCGGTCTTCCACCAGCCGCGGCGCGGTGGGGTGGTCGTGCTGCGCGCGGAGCACGTCGGCCGCCGCTTTCACATTGAGCAGCCCCCAGCCGTATTGGTAATCGGGACCGGGCCGGCCGAGATCGTCGGCAGTGTGGAGCAGCAGAGCCTTGAGCGTGCTGGCGCGCAGGGCCTCGCCGGGCCACCAGCGGTGGCAGAGATCCACCAGCAGCGCGACGGAACCGGTGGCGTTCGCCGTCGCCATGCTGGTGCCCTTTTCGGTGGCATAGGCATCGTCGCGGCCGGCGGCCGTCGAATACAGATCCTCGCCATTGGCGACCAGATCGGGCTTGATCCGTCCGTCATCCGTTGGCCCCCAGGAGGAAAATTCGGAGATCACGCCATTGGCGGGCACGCGGCTCGAGCCGCTCGTCGCGTCGCGCACGGAGCCGACCGAGATCACGTTCTTCGCGATTTCGTCATAGCTCAGCGTGTCATATCCTTGAAGATACACCCCGTCGCCCGGCGGATGGGTGTCGGGCTGGTAAGTCACCGTCTGCGAGGTTTCGGGCGACAGCTTGACTCTGTCGCCGGCCCGGGGGTTGTCCTGCCGGTCATTGCCCGCGGCGCGGAAGATCAGATAGTAAGGCAGGCTGTGGGCCAGCGCGTCGTGGTCGCGGCTTTCCGGGCCGTAAACCCCGAACACAGGGTCCGTGCCCGCCGTGGAGACGTCTTCGCCATACCAGACCCAAGCGGGCGAGAGCCCTCCCGTGTCGAACCAGCCCGCGGTATAGCCATAGGCATGGTTGGAGAGCGCGAGCTTGTGATCCTCGCCCGGAAACGCCGCGCCGCGTGCCGCCATTTCGGCGAGATCGTCGTCCCAATCGTAAGCATCGACGCGCGCCTGCGGGGCCATGCCGGTGGCGGGCGCAACCACCCCGGAGGCGGCCAACGTGCCGGCGATGTGAGTGGCATGACCGTCCGGCGCGACGGGATCGAAATTGACCACGCGCCCACCGAATTCCTGATGCGTGGCCCGGACCGCGCCCGCATCCCACAGCCCGATGGTGACGCCGCCGCCGGTGAGGGACTCCGGCGCCCACTGCAACGCCCGCGCGCCGGTGGAAATGGCGGCATTGATATTGCGGGTAATGCGATACCGCGGCCGCCCGGCCTGGAGGCTGCCGAGGGCTATGACGCCTCCATCCGGCCGCAGGACGCGCAGGGGCCATCCCGCGCTCGTGGCGAAAGCCACGGCTTCCGCGCGGCGGCGCGCGTCATTTTCCCGCAAACGCCGGACCACCGCGGCCCGGTGCGCCGGATCGCGCAGATCCATGCCCTGCACCACCTCGGCCAAGGTGACCGGGATACCCTCAGCCGTCGCGGCGAAGGCCGCGTGACTCGCCCCGGAAAAAGCGGCGGCTTGGGGCTTTGCCCCGCCTTCGGAAAGAGCCGGCCGCCACCAGGCAAAACCCGCGATTCCCGCCGCCACCACCGCGACCGGAATCACCACCGCCATCGACACACGAGGAGAGCCTTTCATCAGAGCAATCGGCTCCGGCCTCCGGCACGGAAACCGGCCGTCTCCACCTCATTGACCGCGAAGGGCGAAGCGATTCCGGCCGACACGCGGCGGGCAACCACGAAGCCATGCCCGAAGTATCCGTGGACCCTTCCAATCCGCAACCCGGATTCACCCGGCCGGCCGATCATCAATGCCCGGTTTGACAAACCGGCTGCTTTCCGGCCAGTCTGCGGGCATGAACCGCGTCAGACTCGGCCTCATCGGCCTCGGCAACATGGGGCGCACCCATCGCCAATACATCGTCGAGGGCAAAATCCCCCGCCTGGAAGTGACCGCCCTGTGCGGCTCCCCCGCATCACTGGCCGCGTTGCCCGAACGCGCGGGCGAGGCGCGCTTCACCGATCCCGCGGAAATGATGGCTTCCGGATTGATCGACGCCGTGCTCGTCTGCACGCCGCATCCATCCCACACGCCGCTGGGGATCATGGCGCTGGAAAAAGGCCTGCATTTGTTGATGGAAAAGCCCCTCGGCGCGCACAAGGCCGATTGCGAGCGGCTGCTCGCCGCGCACACCGATCCCTCGCGCGTCTTCGCCGCCATGTTCCAGGTGCGGACCGACCCGCATTACACCACGCTCAAGCGCCTCATCGAGGGATGCGAAACCGGCCCGGTGCGCCGGGTGCTGTGGGACACGACCAATTGGTTCCGCACCGAGGCCTACTACACGTCGAGCGAATGGCGCGCGACATGGAAGGGCGAGGGCGGCGGGGTGTTGCTCAACCAGCTCCCGCACAATCTGGATGTTTTTCTCTGGCTCTTCGGCCGGCCCGCGCAGGTCACGGCGTTCTGCCAATTCGGCCGTTATCATCAGATCGAGGTCGAGGACGATGTGACCGTCTATTGCCGGTGGCCCGACGGTTTGCACGCCACGATCATCGCCAGCACCGGCGAAGCGCCCGGCCGCAACCGCCTCGAAGTCGCCTGCGAGCGCGGCCACCTCACCGTGGAAACCGGGCGGATCACCTGGCAAAAAACCGCCATCCCGGTGCGCGAGTTCAGCGAGCGATCCGAAGGCGCCTTCGACCAGCCCGAGATCGAAACGCTCACCTTTCCCATCGACGGCCGCGGCCAGGGGCATCTCGCGATTTTGCAGAATTTCACCAACGCCATCCTCGATGGCGAGCCGCTCCTCTGCCCCGCCGCCGACGGTCTTTACAGCGTCGAACTCGCCAATGCCGCGCTCCTCTCCACGTGGCTCGGCCAGCCGGTCGAGCTACCGCTCGATGGCGTGCTCTACGAAGCCCGGCTCGCGGAAAAAATCGCCACCAGCACCTTCGCCAAAAAAGCCACCCGCCGGCAAGTGGCCAGCGCGGCGGATTTCGCGAAGTCGTATCAGAAGTGAGGCGGGGCTCTCATGGGGCCCATAGGCCACATACGCCGCATAGGGCAGGGCCTATGGGACCGGGCGCGCCACCGGCCGCGCCACCAGCACCGCGACGGCGGCCACCACCAGAAAAGCGGCCGCCCAACTGAACGACGTGCGGTAGCCGAGCTCCACCGCGGCGAGTTGCGAGCCGGCCAGGGGGCGTGCCCATTCGGAGAAGCCCAGGGGCAGCGACAGCGCGGCGAGCATCGGACCCAGCCAGCGCCCGAGGCTGCCGGCGGCGGTATTCAGGCCGAGCACGCGGCCTTGGGTGCGGCCGGTGCATTGGCGGGAAATCAACCCGCTCAACACCGGCACGACGAGACCGTTGCCCAGCGCCATCAGGGACGACACCGCCAGGAAGCCGCCCGTGCCGGAGACGCGCGGCAGCAGCCAGAGGCTCAGCGCCAGCAGCAGCGCGCCGGTGACGGCCAGCGGCACTTCGATGGGTTTTTTCAAAAGCCGCCGCAGCAACAACCCCTGCACCAGCACGCCGACCACGCCGATGAAGGCGAAGGCGAAGCTCATCTGCGCGCGGGTGTAGCCGAGATGATCCCCGCAAAAGAGCGCGAAGAGCAGGTGGACGAAGGCGAAGCCGGTCGTGCTCGTCAACCCAGCCAGCAGCAGCCACGCCACCGGTCGTGCGCGCCCGTCGGCGAAGACCTCGCTCACCGGCGCGGCCTCGGCGGGATGCAGGCGCTTGGCAGGGGGCAGCGTCTCCGGCAGTCGTTTGAGAATGAGCCACGCGTTGACCAGCGCCAGCCCGCCCGCGAAATAAAACGGCGCCGAATGGTGCCACAGACTGAGCACGCCGCCGAGCGCCGGGCCGAGCATGAAACCGAGCCCGAAGGCCGCGCCGATCATCCCCATGTATTTGGAGCGCTCCTCCGGCTTGGTGAGGTCGGCCACGCAGGCCTGCGCTGCGGCGATGTTGCCGCCGCTCGCGCCGTCGATGATGCGGCCGAGAAAGAGCATCCACGGCGCGGCGGCCGCGCCGGTCACGAAATACCCGAGCGCCGTGCCCAGTGTGCTCAGCAGCAGCACCGGCTTGCGGCCGACGCGGTCGGAGAGCTTGCCCAGCAGCGGCGCGGTGAAGAGCTGCACCAGCGAAAAAATGCCCGTCAGCCAGCCGAGCGCCGGCGCCGACAAGTGGAACGGCGCCTGCCGCCCGTAATCGGGCAGCACGGGAATGACAATGCCGAACCCGACCATGCTCACGAAGATGGTCAGGAAAATCACGAAGAACTCGGGGCGGCGGCGCGAAGCGTCCATGCGGAAATCAGGGCGGGGCGGGAAAAGCCGCGACTTTGCCGCGTCCTCGCCCGCGCACAACCGCCTTCGTGGCTCCGATCGTCCTGACGCGGGGCTCGATTTGGAGTGCGGAGGCTTGCCTCCGCTTTGCCCCTCACCGGCTTGCCGGTGAGGGGGCGCGGAAGAGAGAAATGAAGGAAGGGAAAAATGGGACGATGGGGAGTTCGAGGGCTGAGGTATCCCGCCACGAGGGGCAAGCCCCTCCCCCAGAGCGGAGGCAAGCCGTCCGCACTCCAAAAGGCACTTTAACGCCCCCGCTACGGCGTCCAAAACACGACGCACACCGGCTTGCCTACAGCCGCGGATTTGCCGGTGGGGATGAGCGCGCCGGTGGCGGCGGCGAGGCGGAAGACGACGACGTTGCCCGAATCCTGATTGGCCGCGAGCAGCCATTTGCCCTCGGCATCCAGCGCGAAGTGGCGCGGGATTTTCCCGCCTGAGGACGCCGCGTCGATGAAGCGTGTCCAGCCCGTGGAGGGATCGATGGCAAAGCGCGCGATGGAATTGTGCCCGCGGTTGGAGCCATAGACCCACTTGCCCGAGGGATGCACGGCGACGTGCGCGGTGGAACTCCGGCCCGAAAAATCGGCGGGCAGCGTGTTGGTCGTCTGCGCGACCTCGAGCCGGCCGGTGGCGGCGTCGTAGTTCAACGTGGCCAGGGTGTTGGCCAACTCGTTGATGACATAGGCCGTTTTGCCCTCCGGATGGAACGCGAAATGCCGCGGCCCGCTGCCGCCCTTGAGCGCGGTGAAGGGCGGCGCGGCCGCTTCCAGCGTGCCCAGCTTCGGAAAGGCATGATGGCCGAAAATCTTGTCCACGCCGAGATCGCAGAAGAACACGAACTTGCCATCCGGCGAGAAGGTCCCGGAATGCGCGTGCGGCCCCTTCTGCCGATCGTCGCGCAGGCTGCGCCCCTCGTGCTGGATGGTGGAAACCGGCGGCGAGAGCTTCCCGTCGGCCAGCGTGTAGCTGGCGACGCTGCCGCTGCCGTAATTCGCCACCACCACCATTCCCCCGTCGGGACTGACCGCCACATGGCACGGTCCCGCGCCCTGCACGGGCTGCTCGTTGATCTTCTCCAACCGCCCGCTCTCCGCGTCGATCTTGAACAAGGTCACCGCGCCCGTGGGCTGGCCGTCCGTTCCGCTTTCATTGACCGCGACCACGTATTGCCGGTCCGGCGTCAGGGCGAGAAAGCTCGGGCTTTTCGCTTCCACGGCCAATTGCGGCTCGCCGAGGTCGCCGGTTTCCCCGTTCCAGTCGGAAACATAAATCCCCCGGCTCTCCGGGCCGTCATAGGTGCCGAAATACACGCGCGGCCCGGCCGCCAAGGACGCGGCGCCCGCCGTCAAGCAGACAGCCCAGACCAGAGAGTTCAAGGAGAAGCGACAGGCCCGTTTTCCCAGCCGGGCATGCGGTGGAGTTTTCATGTGCCTCTCTAAACCCCGAAACAATCCGCCCGCAAGCCAGTGAGAACCCTATTCGTTCCCGCCGCTCCCGGGCAGGATCGCGATCCGGTAAAAGGCCCGTCCGGTCAGGCGTCTTTTTCCGGCTCATGACCGGTTGCCGGTCACGTCGCTTCCGGCCATGATGAAGCCATGCGCAAGGCGTTGTGGTTTTTGGTCCGGGTTACCGGCTTGAGTGCGGTGACGGTCTGCGGGCTGTTGCTGGGCTGCCAGAGCCGGTTGATGTATCACCCGCGTCCGTATGACGCCGCCGGGCTCAAGGCCTGGCGCGACCGCGGCGGCGAGGTGTTGGAATTCACCACCGGGCAGGGAATCCAGACGGCCTTTTACCTGCCGCCTCCCTCCGGCGACGCGGCGACGGCGCGGTGGTGGCTCTTTGTGGCCGGCAATGCCTCCCTCGCGTTGGATGTCGAGGAGGCGTTGCATGACTGGGATGCGGAAGCCGGATGGCTGTTGGTGGATTTCCCGGGATATGGCGCCTGCCAGGGGCAACCGAACCCGGCCACCATGGCGGAATCATTGACCGGCGCGGTGGATGCGCTGGCCGCGCGCTTGGGCACGACGCGGGCGGCGCTGGCGTCCCGCGGCGGGGCCGCAGGGCATTCGCTGGGCGCGGCGGCGGCCTTGATCGCGGCGGATGACTTGTCGCTCTCCCGCGCGGTGCTGTTCTCTCCGTTCACCTCCATGACGGACATGGGGCGCCTCGTGGTCGGCTGGCCCTTGTGTTACCTGAACCGCCATCCCTACGACAACCGGAAGCGGCTCGACTCGCTGGCCCGGAAAGGCGCGCGGGTGTGGATCATCCACGGCACGGAGGATGAGGTGATCCCGGTGCGCATGGCCCGCGACCTGGCCGCCGCGCATCCCGAAGCGATCCGCTTCCGCGAAGTGGCCGGCGCGCGCCACAACGACCTCCTCCTGATCGGCGCGCGTCCCCTGCGGACCGCCTTTCAGGAAGCGACGCCGTGAGACCCGCCAGCGGTTCTTTTCATATTTCACCCTTCATATTTCACCGCTCCGAGGCCGTTGGAAAGAAGTGGAGCGGGGCGTCCGTGTCCATGACCTGAGCCGTGCGAGGGAGTCCTTGACTTTGGGACCAGGCCAACCAAAGGAGGAATAACGCGCACTCCCCGCATGAAAGAACACGTTCACGACGCCGCTTGGGGCTGGCTTCGACGTTCACTTCCCGACACACGCTGGTCGCTGTTGGGAAGGATGCGGGTGAAACCGGCACAGACCACCTGTCTGTCGTCGGAGCAATTTTGCCGGGCTTACTGGCATCCGCTCTACGCGTATTTGCGCCGCGGCGGGTAT
>CAZQUC010000159.1:0-9480 GCA_964596095.1 uncultured Enterobacteriaceae bacterium | reverse complement strand
TCGACGACCAATTGCAGGCTCTCCAAAAACGCTTCGAAATTCGCGGCTCCTCGTTCGGCGGCGGCGCGGCCGGCTTGGGCGCGATACAGTTCCGTGCGCGTGGCGTCTTCGGCGGTGGTGGCGGCGCGCTCCACGAGATCGAAGGCCCACACGTGCCGGAGAAAATGCCGCAGCGCCGCGGCGTCGCCGGTGGGGACGGTCAGCGCCGTCACCTGCGGGAGATGGGCGGCGACTTCGGCTATCTCCACCGGGTTGTCGTCGAGGAAGACGAACGCGTCCAACCCGAGGCTGAGTTCCGATGCCAGTTCACGCAGGCTTTGCGACTTCGGCTGCCACGAGCATTTCCAGGCGGTGATGTCTTCCGCGCGCAACACCATGTCCGGGCGTTGCGCGAAGACGGCCTCCACGTCGGCGGGATTGTTCTTCGACACCACGGCGAGGAGCACGCCTTTCTTTCGCAAGGCCCGCAGCTTTTCCTGCAACGCGCGCGCGGCTTCATCGATGACCACGCCGCTCACGCCCACTTCGCCGACCACGCCCTGCCACAACGTATGGTCGGCATCAACGGCGATGACCTTGGCCGGTTTCGCGGTGGCCGCAAAGGCTTGCCGCGCGATGGCGGCGGCGAGCACACTATAATATTCCGGCGTGAAGGGAATGCGCCCGAGGCGGTCGCTTTCCGGATCGTCGATGCGGTCCGGCGGCACCTCATACGCCGCCGCCAGTTCCGCCGTGGTGGTGAAGACGAAGCCCGGATGACGCGCGGCCAGCTCCGCCAAGGCGGCATGCAACGACGGCGCTTCCGGCGCGGCCAGCACGACGAACCATCGCGCCGTGGATTCCGCCACCGCCTTGTGCAGCGCGGCGAGGATTTCCGCAAAGGCTTCCTCTTCTCCCACCGCTGGTTCCATGCCGGTGCCGACCACCAAGGCCGACGGTTGCAGTAAAAGCACGTTCAGCCCGCTCCGGTTCCGGCTGGTGGCGCTGGTGGGATCGAGCAATTCCTGATAAACCTGATTGAACCCCGCCAGCGTGATCTCCCACGCCGCGCCGAGTTCGCCGCGCCAGCGTGCCAACGGCCCGAGCAAGGGGTCCGTGGTAAACGTGGCTGTGATGACCACGGGCAAGGCGGAAACAGGGTTCATGGCCGGTCGGCTCATCGCGGGGTCATCGATCATTGGCAAAGCCGTAATATTTTATCACCGATCCCGTGTTCCGCCGGGACAAAATTGCGGGCACCCCCTCTCGCTTGGGACGAAAACGGGCACGACATCGGAAATGACAGGCTCATGACAGAAGAAAGGGATGCGACAGAGGGTGAGGGGCGCGAACATCTTATTTTTCGACCGTCACCAATAGCGGTCGCAGTAGTTATTATGGAAAATATAGAACAATTTGCGAAAATCAAGAGAAATTACGGAAATTATCTCTTTTACGTTTTATTTTTGAATTTCCATTCAAAAACAATAATTTTGGCTAGACGTGAGAAAGATTATCCGTATAATTTTAATGGCTTATCGCGTTTTTTACCTTGTCTGAAATGGGCCGAACCCAAACAGCGCCGGCAGTGCCGGGACCATGGTGGAAGCGGAATCGTTTTTCAGATCATGTTGATTTGAAAGAGATTCTGGTGCGAAGGCCGTCCGTGGGGCGGGGGGGAATGATGATGCCGCTGATGGCCGGATGGCTGATGATGGCGGCGCACGGGACCGAACCGGTGGAAGTGCGTAAGGCGGAATCGGTGACGGTGCGTCAGGCGCTTCCCTCCGACGGCACGGGCGCCAATGGCGCCGCCCCGAGCGGATCGGGCGCGGAATTGAGCGTGCCGGAAGCGTCGCTCGAGAGCGCTTTTGCGGCGAGGGATGAGGCGGCGTCCGACTTGGGCAGCCAGCGGGCCTTCCAGATCACTTTGGAAACCGGCGTGCTGGCGGATGACAATGTCTTTCTCAGCGCCCGCGAGCAGGTCTCGGACGTGCTCTACCACATCAGTCCCGCGGTGCGGTTGTCGTTGGGCGACGCGACCGAGAGGCAGGACAGTTTTCTGACGGTGAACTACAAACCGGAGGCGTTCTTTTTTCACAAGCGCCACGAGGAGAACACCGTGGACCATACCGCCGGGATCGCGACGCGGAAAAAATTCGCCAAACTCGCGGTGGACGCAGCCGCCCAATACCAGCGGACGAACGGCAGCTCGGTCGATCTCGGCGGGCGGATTCCTCGCGACATCTGGCAAGCCTCGGCGGGCCTGACCTACGGCTGGGGCGTGAAAACGAGTTTCTCCACAGCAGTGATCTGGAATGCGACGCGTTACCACCAGTCCGGCTTTGCGGATTCGGAGCAGTGGACCCACGAAGGATTTGTCGATTACCAGGTGACGGAAAAGACCCGGATCGGTGCCGGCGGCGCGTGGGGGCAGTTGAAAGTCGCTGGGGAAGCGGGTCGGCAGGATTTCCAACAAGCCTTGGCGCGGGCCCACTACCAGGCCACGGACAAGGTCGAGCTGGGCGCCCGCGCGGGCGCCGAGTGGCGGCAAACCGAAGCGGGCTCCACCGCCACGCCGGTCTTCGGAGTGGATGTGCGCTACCAAGCCGCCGAAGGCACGCGCCTGAAGCTGCAAGGCGCGCGCGATGTGATGGCCTCCGGCGATCAGCAGGGGCAGAATTATACGCGCACCGCCGTGGGTGCCGGCCTCGAACAAAAAGTCGGCGAGCCGTTCACGCTCACGCTCGATGCGGGCTGGGAACACTACGCTTATACCTCCGCCTCACGCGACGCCGGAGCCGCCGGCCGCCGGGACAACAGCTATTTCGTCCGGCCCGCGTTTTTATACACTTTCGCCGACCATTGGCGCGCTGAGCTTTGGTATCAGTGGCGCTCCACCCGGTCTAATGTCGAAGACCAGACGTATGACGTCCAACAACTGGGGGTGAATATTCGTTATGAATTTTGAAACCGCTGCCGTTCGCGCACGCCATTGAGTTTTTTTACCCGCATACTCTCAATTTTGCGACGCAGTCGCCTTAATTAAATCAACCTTGCAAGATGTCACTTTGTGCTGATAGATTCCGTCTTACTTTACCATCCGCCATGTCTTCTATGAAATTCCTTCGTTTTCTGCCGCAGATCATCGCGCTTTTGGCGATGGTGGCCGCCCCGTTGGCCGCCCAGCAGCCCGAGGGCGGCGCCCTTCGACCGAATGACAGAGTGGAGATCCGGGTCTTCCAAGAAGAGGACCTGACCCAGTTGGCCACCGTCTCCGAGCGCGGCACGGTCCGTCTTTCCCTGATCGGACCGATCAGCGTGGCGGGGCTGAGTCCCGAGCAGGCGGCGCAACGAATCCGCCAGGCCTATGCCAAGGGGTTTCTGGTCAATCCCCAGGTTTCGGTTTCCCTGATGCTGGCGGCCAAGCGGCTCGTGTTTGTCACCGGGCATGTCGCGCGGCAGGGCCCGGTGGAAATCAAGGCGGGAGAACGCATGTCCCTCGTGCAGGCGATCGCGGAAGCCGGCGGCCTGACCCGGCTGGCCAGCCAGCGGAGCGTCTCCATCAAACGCACCACCGGCGGACGCGAACGGCGGTTCGAGGTCAATTATAAAAAATTGGTGACCGATCCCAACCTGCCCCCGTTCTATCTCGAAGAAGGGGACATCGTCACCGTGAAGGAAGCCCTTTTTTGACCTGCCATCGCCGGTTCCGCTTCCTCCTCTGGGTCGGCTGCCCTCCCAACTCCCCACATTCCGGGAGCCTCTTCCTTTCGCGGCCAATGGTCCCTCTGCCGGCTCTTCGGGGAGATTTCCTTCCGTGCCGCGCGCCGGCCGCTGCTTCCGCTACTGTTATTCCGGACGGAATGCCCACTTCCCAGTAGTTCCGCTTCCATTTACTGACATTTTCCGCGTTTTAGCGTCTTATTTTCTATAAAAACAACGGAGGGATTTGACAAAATCCAAAATTACTATAAAGAAGATCGCAGATTTTATAGAAATATCCCTTTTTAGAACTATACTATAGCCCGTGGCGAACATTGTTCGCAAGCGAGGCCTCATCTCATTATGCCGCCCGAGTATCCCATTTTTGAATTGGCCCCTGTGAACCGTTCCGCTCTTGGCGGGAGGGGGGCTCCGGCGGGCTCCGATGCCGACGGCGGGCCGGGGGAGCTGGATTTGCTGGCCCTGTCGCGCCGGATGCTGAAAGGCTGGTGGATCATGGCGCTGATGACGGGCGCCGCGTTGGCCGCGGCGGTGTTTTACCTCAAAACGGCGCCCAAACGCTATCAATCGACCGCCACCATCCTCGTCGAGCAGGAACGCCGCCCGCTCTTGCCGGCCAATGCGCCGGACGGGGGACGGGAGGACATCCGCGCGTTGGAAATTCTCAAGACCATCGAGCAGGGCATCGTCAGCCAGAACAATTTGCGCCGGGTGGCCGAGGTCAACCGGCTCGCCACGGACGAGGGATTCGCCGTCGCGCCGAGCGAGGCGGAGTTGGTCAAGATCCTCGGCAGCCGCGTCACTTCGGAATTGCGCCGGGGCACGCGGTTGATCGACATCACCGTCGAAGACACCGATCCCGAGCGCGCCCGCCGCCTCGCCGCCTCGCTGGTGGACGAATACATCGCGGCCACGGGCGTGGAAGCTCTCGAGGCGGCCCAGGCCGTGGCCGGTGAACTGCGCCGGAACGCGGAACGGCTCAAGGCGAAGATCAACCAGACCAACGACGAGCTTTCCGCCTACCGGGAAAAGCACCAGAACGTGGCGCTGGGCAAGGAATCCACCCTGGCCTCCGACAAGCTGCGCGAACTCAATACCCGGCTCACGCAGGTGATGGCGGAGCGGACCCGTGCCGAAGCGGCGGCGCGCGAGATCGCGACCCTCGGCCCGCGTCCCGATATGGATGCCATCATGAAACTGCAAGGCGGCGCGGTGGGGGTGGAAATCTCCCAGCTCAAAGGCACGCTCGCGCAGAAGGAAGCGGCTTTCGCCATGCTCCAGCAGCGCTACCTCTCGCAGCATCCCAAATACATCGCCGCCACCAACGAACTCCGCGCCTTGCGCGCGAAGGTGGCCGACTTCAGCACCAACGCGCTCACCACTCTCAAGGCCAACCTCGCCCACCTCGCGGCGACGGAAAAAGATCTCCGCGCACAGGTCGGACGCGCGCAGGTCGAAGTCCACGCGTCCGAGCGGGTTTCCGGACCTTACCGGCTGATGCTGTCCCAGTTGCAGAGCGACCAAACGTCCTTTGACGCCGTGCAGGCCGAGTTGAAGCAGGCGGAAATCGCCGCGCTCACGCCGCCCAGCGCGCTGGCTTTGGCGGACGCCCCCATCGCCTCCACCAAGCCCGCCAAGCCGAGCAAGAAAATCGTGCTCGGCGTGGCCGGGATCGGCGGCCTCGGGCTGGGCGCGGGGCTGGCTTTCGCCGCGGCCTTGTTCCGCCGGCGCTTCGAGACCGTGCGCGAGACGGAGGCGGCGCTGCATGTTCCTTTCCTCGCGGCCATTCCCAGCGCCGGACGCCGCCGCCGGTTCCCGCTGCTGGGCGAGCCGAAGGTCGAAAAGACCTGCGCCGAATCCTTCCGCACCCTGCGCACCGCGATCAGCGTGCTCGGCCAAGCCGGGGCGCCCGGCGCGCGCAGCGTGCTCTTTGTCAGCGCGGACCGCGGCGAGGGCACGAGTTTCGTGGCCGCCAATCACGCGCTGTCCCTCGCCCGCCAGGGGTATCGCACGCTGCTGATCGACGCGAACCTGCACTCGCCCGTGCTCGACGAAGTCTTCTTCTCCGAGCGCAATCCCGCCGGCCTCGCCGCCTATCTGGAAGGCCGCGCCGCCGAGGGTGACCCCTGCCGCTCGACCCGCTTTCCCGATCTCTACCTCCTCAGCGCCGGCGTCACCCCGCTGCACCCGTCCGAATTGCTGAGCGGCAGGAAATTCCAACTGCTGCTGGAGGACGCCCAGCGTTGGTTCCACCGCATCGTCATCGACGCGCCCTCGCTCAGCGCCTCCACCGATGCGCTGCTGATGGCCCGGCAGACGGAGCACACCGTGCTGGTGGTCAACGGCAGCCACGGCCATTCCGGTCTCACCACCGAAGTGTGCCGCCGCCTCGCCCAGGCGGGGGTGACCCCCGCGGGCTTTGTCTTCAACGAAGCGCCCGCCGGGTCCGCACCATGGCAGCCCTCCTCTCCCAAAGCGACGCCTTTCCTTTCTTCCCGTTCACTCAAAGCCTGACACACCCCTCGTCATGAGTGTTTTGCTACCATCGACAGGACCGGCCGCGTCACCGCCGCCCGTCCGCCACGAGCGCCGCCGCACACGCGAGAAAATCGTCGTGACGGCCATCGCGGGGGATATTGTTTTCTCCCTGCTCGCGCTGCTGGCCGCCTACTGGCTGCGGTTCGTCTCCCCGATGGTCAACTACGGCGTCGTGCATCTCGACATGACGCTGGAGGATTACCTGCCCCACACCGTTCTGGGCACGGTCCTCATGATCGTCCTGCTGGGCAACTTCCGCCTCTACAGCGCCGCCAACCTGCATGAATTGCGCGATCATTGGCGCATCATCGGTCAAGCGGGGCTGCTCTGGGTATTTTCCTACCTGCTGCTGTCGCTCGCCTTCAAGATCGAACCCTCGATCAGCCGGTTGTATTGCGTCATGTCCGGCAGTCTGCTCGTGCTCGGGCTGATGCTCTGGCGCAAGATCCTCCACACATGGATCAGCCGCGACGCCTTCCGCCACCGGCTCAAGAAGCGTGTCCTCTTCGTTGGCTGGAGCCGGGAAAGCGCCCGCCTCGTCACCGCCATCGAAAACGAGCCCGCCCACCTTTACGAAATCGTGGGCGTGGTGCCCAACCAAGACTGCTCCGCACTCTCCGAGTCGCCGGTGCCCGTGCCCCGGCTGGGTGGCTTGGACGACCTCACCGACATTCTGACGTCGCGGGAAATCGATATCGTGCTCGTCACCGATCTCGACCTGCCCAAGCACCACCTCGTGACCTTGGCCAACGTCTGCGAAAAGGAGATGGTGGAGTTCAAGCTCATCCCCAACATCTTCCAGGTCTTCATCTCCGGGCTGCACCTGGAGAATTTCGGCGGTGTGCCCTTGCTGGGCGTGTCCCGGCTGCCGCTGCACTCGACCTTCAATTCCCATCTCAAGCGGACGGTGGACGTGATCGGCGGGCTCGTCGGCCTCCTGCTCAGCTCCCCGGTGCTGTTCCTCTTCGGTCTGCTCATCAAGCTGGAAGATCGCGGCCCCGTCTTCTACCGCCAGCGGCGTCTGGGCCGCAACGGCGAGGCCTTCTACATCTACAAACTGCGCTCCATGCGCTTGGACGCCGAATCCGGTGGCCGTGTCGGCTGGACCGTCAAGGGCGACCCGCGCTGCCTGCGTGTCGGCGCCTTCATGCGCAAGTGGAACCTCGATGAAGTCCCGCAATTCTGGAACGTCCTGCGCGGGGAGATGAGCCTCGTCGGCCCCCGGCCCGAGCGGCCCGAGTTGATCGCCAATTTCAAACACGAAATCCGCCACTACAACGCGCGGCATTCCATCAAGCCCGGCCTCACCGGCTGGGCGCAGGTCAACGGCTTGCGCGGCGATACCGATCTCACCGAACGCATCAAGGCCGATTTGTATTACATCGAAAATTGGAATCTCTGGCTCGATCTCCAGATCATGGCCATGACGTTTTTCAAACGCCAGAATGCGTGCTAGGCTCCGGCCCGCCTTCCCGGAACCCGCCGATCCCGTCCGCCACACCCAGATGCCCGCCGAGCAGCGCAACCGATCCATCCGCGTGGCGGTGCTGTCCTCCCTGGTGTGCAAAGCCGGCACCGCGCTGCTGCAATTGCTCGCCCTCCCGCTGGCCCTGCGCGTGCTCGGGTGGGAGGAATTCGGGCTTTACGCCAGCGTGGCGGGACTGCTGAGCGCGGTGTATTTGTTCGAGATCGGTCTCGGCCCGGCGCTCACCCACGGCCTGTCCCAGGCCGCCGCCGTCGGCGACCGGAAGGAGGAAACGATCCTTTCCTCCACCGCGTTCTTTCTGCTGGGCGGCCTCATCGGGCTGGGCGGGCTGGTTTTCACCGTTGTGCTCCTCACCCAGCCGCCCGCGCGGCTGTTCGGCGCGGAATTCGCCGCCCACGCCGCCACCCTGCGCCCCGCGCTTTGGACCGGCCTGGGGCTGATGCTCGCCTCCATGCTCCTCAACCACACCGACCGCTTGCGCGAGGGGTATCTCGAAGTCCTCCACATCAACCTGTGGGGGGCGGCCGGCAATTTCGTGGCCGCGGTGGCCGTGGTGATCGGCGTGTGGCGCTTCCCCTCCGTAACCTGCCTCCTGCTCGCCGTTTTCGGCCCACAACTGCTGGGCAAACTGGCCAACACCTGGCAGCTTTGGCGCGCGCGTCCCTGGATCATTCCGCGGTGGCAGTCTTTCCGCTCGGGCAAGGCCTCGTGGATGCTCCGGGACGGTCTTGCCTTCGCCGTGTTTTCCGCCGTGGTCAATCTGGTGGAGTTCAATGTTATCCAGAATCTTTACGGCCGGGTGAGCGGGCCGGAAGGCGTCACCGCCTACAGCATCTTCGTCACCCTGACCATCTCGCAACTGGGCTTCATCGTCATGCTGACCACGCCGACGTGGCCGGCGGTGGTCGATGCCGCGGCGCGCGGGGAGGTCGGGTGGATCCGCTCCGCCGTCCGCCGGCTCGGCGGTTACGCGGTCGGTTTTTCCCTTCTCTCGGGGATCGGGCTCGTCACTCTCGGCCCGTGGTTGCTGCCCCTGTGGCTCGGTCCGAAGGCCGAAGTGCTCACCCGGCCGATCCTGCTCGCCTACGCCGGCTACTTCCTCCTCTTTGCCTGGCGGCACGTGCATCACATGCTCCTCGTCGGTTTGGGCCAGGTCCGCCTCGTCGCCCGCGTCCAATTGCTCGAATCCGCGTTGATCCTCGCCACCGCCTGGCTCGGCATGACCCACGGCGGCCTCGCCACCGTGCTGCTCGCCATGACCCTCACCCTCGCCGCACTCACCGGCTGGTGGCTGCCGTGGCTCGTCCGGCGGCAGATGGCCCGTCTGCGCGGCGCGGTGATTCACGCTCCGAAAGCCACCATCCCATGAAAGTGAGGATGGGCTTGGCCTGCCTCTTTATCTGATCGATGGCGCTCAGCTCGGGCGACAGGAGTTTGATCGCCACGTCGCGCTCGAGACTGGTCTGGATGCCCTTGTAAACCGCGCTCGTCCCACCGCGCCCCAACAGGGCGGCGATCTCATAACCGGGCAACGCTCCGCTCAGCGCCTCCGGCCTCACGGAGGAGGACGTGCCAATTCACGAAAAAATCACCGAACACGACGGCGCAACAGCCAAGGCGCGGCCGCCAGCGCCAAGGACAGCAGACCCGGCTCGGGAATGACCGCGAGGCGGATTTGATTGTTGTCCAGATTCAGCGTCCCTTTCAGCACTTCGCTGGCTTGATTGATCTGCCACGTCGTCAGATTGATG
>CAZQUC010000158.1:0-9497 GCA_964596095.1 uncultured Enterobacteriaceae bacterium | reverse complement strand
TCTTCTCTGCGTTCGGAAGCAGGCCACGCCGCGTCCGTAGTTCGGCGGCGAAGGGGCGCGAGTCATTGCGCCCGTCCTTCCGACCCTCATTGAACAAGTGATGAGTGAACGGCAACGACCACCGCCCTTGGGCACTTTCCTAATTCATAAATTCCGTTCATGATATTGATAGTTGAAAAAAGATTTACCTATATACCTAGGTGTTTTCTGTGTCAGAATTTATGCAATTATCTTTCTTCTTTGAGAAGAGAAAGCAGTGCTTTCAAATCAGCGGTTTCTATCGTGGTGGTGGTATCATTGCGTCCGTAGGGGAGAATCAGGCGTCCGTGGTGAACGAGGCCGCCACACGTATAAACAACATTGGGCACGTATCCGTTGCGCAAGGGAGCGTCGGGTTCGATGAGAGGCACGCGGAGATGACCAATGACTTGGGAAGGGTCATCCAGAGCCAGGAGCAGCGCGCCCAGGCAGTAGCGCCGCATGGGACCGACACCGTGGGTCAGCACGAGCCAGCCAGCCTCGGTTTCGATGGGGGAGCCGCAGTTGCCGATCTTGACGGATTCCCAGGCTGCCCCGGGACGGTGCAGCAGACGAGCTTCCTCCCAGACCTGGAGTTCGTCGGAAAACATGAGGTAGAGGTTTTCGTCGTCTTGTCGCGAAATCATGGCAAAGCGCCCGTCAATGCGGCGGGGAAAGAGGGCCATGCCTTTGTTGCGCGCCGCCGCGCCATTGAGGGTCATGGTTTGGAACTGAAGGAAGTCGGAAGTTTCCAGGAATTGAGGCAGGATCGTCCGGCCGTTGTAGGCGGTGTAAGTCGCGTAGTAAACGATAGTCCCGTCATCATGGGCAAAGCGCACGAAGCGCGCGTCCTCCATGCCGTTGCTTTCATTGGGGGAGACGGGAAAGATGATGCGTTCGGAGAGGTGAGCGGAGGGCGAAAAGCATACTTCGTAGTTGGCCTCGGCCATCCAGCGGATACAATCGATGGTGCGCTTGGCCTCCCGTGGGAAACGCCGGGTGGCGCCGCTGGCGGTGCTGAGAGCGGCATTCAACTCATTGCGGGTGAAGCGGTCGCCGAGGGATTCCATCAGCACCTCAGACCACTGGTTGGCAAACCCGATCTCCCGTAATTTGCGGAAAAACGCATTGCGACGGAAGGATGGATTGGGATTCAACTCTGGCGCAGTCACAAAACGGGAAGGCTGCTCCAGGGTGATGGAATGATCGGCATGGATGACGCCTGTGCGGAAGGCGATCGAGGAAATATGCCCTTCGCCAGTAGCGCGAAGGCTCATAATGAACCTCATTTCGTTCGCGTGGAGACCGGTTTGATCGGGGTGCGGCACGAGGGATGGATTAAACAGAGCGGCGGATTCCAGCGCGTATTCCCCGGAAAAAAGCGCGCCGATGTAAAGGCGCCGCGCGTCGCTGAGAGAAGCCTCGTGCCGCAGATGGCCCTGCACGTGCCGGTAGTGGCGCAACCAAGCCAGCTTGATGTTAAGATGCCGTTCGGCAAAGTTGGCTTGCAGGTCTTCCAGGCGGGCTTCGATTTCCTCTTCGGTCAGCGCCAGGGCGCGTTCGATGATGTGAAGAATCGTGGTTCGGTCGCCGGGAATGAAGGAACGCACGATCACACGGGAATTGTCGGGATTGAGGGAGATCCCGGTGGGCCGGGTCAGGGATGGAGTCATAAAAATGAAAGCTCGTTTCCGAGGGCCGTCCGCGTCGCGCGCGTCAACTCGACCAGCGAGAGATGAAAGGCCAGGGTTGATTCCGCGCCTTGGTTTTGGTTGAGATGATCCTGCAGCAACGCGTCGCGACAGCCACCGGTGGATGGATCATAGAGCGCAAGCCCAAGGTCATTGCGGCCGAGAAACCATTCGAAACATCGCTTCGCCTCGTCCAACCAGGCGGGATCGTCTGTCTCCTTAAAAGCGGCGAGACAGGCGGACACCATCGCTTGCGTTTCCACCGGTTGCTGGTCGAAGCGGGCTTTTTTTTCGCCGTGAGGCCAAAAGCCGTGGCACCCGATGGGAGAGAATTGTCCGCTTTCTCCGGTCTGAGCGGCCAGCAGCCAGCGCAAGGAATCGATCCCGATCTCCATCGCTTCCTCTTGACCGGAGAGAATCAACGCGTGGCAGAGCTTGGCATTGTCATACGTGGCGATGCGCTCGAACCACCGCCAGTCCGGCGTGGCATTGGCATGAAAGAGGGCCAACAGCCGCGCGACGAGCGTTTCCCTCATCTGGGCCACCACCCGGTCTCCCGAGAATGCGCGCAGATACTCGTGAATGGCGACCAGCGTGAAAGCCCATGCCCGAGGAGAACTGAAATATTTCACGGGTTCCAGCCCGCGCTGGAAAAGGAGAGCGCTGAGATTGCGGTGCCCTTCGTTATCCGAGCGGCCCAGCGCGGTGCCGACAGCCCAGAGCGCGCGGGCATGGCTGTCTTCCGAGCCTTTGGTTTCCAGCCAGCGGCGCTCATGACTCATGAAGTTGCGGAATCGCCTCGTGTTGGAATCAAACGCATGCCATAGAAACGCCAGATAGGAGCTGGCGAGCCGATCCAGAGCGGCCTCCGCGCCATGCAGAGCCTGATGATGAACGGTGAAGATGAAAGCCCGTGCGTTGTCGTCCGTGCAATAAGCTTCGTGATAATTGGGGACGTTATAGATCGCGTGCTGGAAAATCCCCGTATGGTCGCTCATGCGGAAAAGGTGATCCAGCTTGGGCGTGGGCAGGACATAATCGCCGTGAACGCGCGCGCGCTCCTCTACCTCCACGCAGGAAGGCACGCTCAGCCCGGAGCGGGCCTGCTCAAAGCTCTCCAGATACCGCCGGGCAACCTCCGGCCAGATCATGGCACGCCCCTCCTTCCACGCGCGTTTCCGCATCGCGGTCATGAGTGTGGGATGCGCCAGAAAATGATTGACCGCCTCCGCGATGGCCGCGGCCTCGGCAAAAGGAACGAGGATGCCCCGTTCCTCCGCCAGCAATTCCTGCGCGTGCCAGTAGGGAGTGGAGATGATGGCCTTGCCTGCGCCGAACGCATAGGCCAGCGTGCCGGATGTCACCTGCTCCTCATTAAGATAAGGCGTGATGTAAATATCCGCCCCGCCGATAAATTCCTTCAGTTCCTCAGTCGAGACAAACTTGTCATGAAAAACGACCTGTCCGCCGACCCCCAGCTCCCAGGCCAGTTTCCGTAGCTTCGAGCGATACGCCTCCCCCTCGCTCGCGACCAAATGGGGGTGGGTGGCCCCGACGACCAGATAGACCGTCTCAGGATGCTTTTCGAGAATGGCCGGCATCGCCTGAATCACATGCTCGATGCCTTTGTTGGGCGAAAGCAAACCGAAAGTCAGCAGCACCGTTTTACCTTCCGCCTCAAAGATGTCCTTGTAAAAATTCGCATCGACGAAGGGCATGTCGATGACTCCGTGAGGGATCAGATCGATTTTTTCCGCCGCAACGCCATACACGCTTTTCAACAACTGCCCGCCCCGTGCGGCCATCACGACGAAACGGTCGGACAATTCATCAAGCTGCCGCATGACCTCCCGCTGGACGGGCGAAGGATTGCGCAGGACGGTATGCAACGTCGTGACCACCGGTTTTTTGAGGAACCGCAAAAATTCCAGCACATGCCCCCCGGCCGGGCCGCCGAAAATCCCGAACTCGTGCTGTAGCGACACGACCTCGACATTGTTGATACGCAGGAATTCCGCGGCCCGCCGGTAGGAGTCCGGATCTTCCTGGGCGATCTCAAACCGCACGCGCGATGGGTAATCATAGCCTTCCGCCCGGTCATTGACGACTCCGGCAATGCACGTTGTTTCCGGGAATTCGGATGCGATAGCCTCACAAATGTCCGTGGTGAAGGAGGCCAGTCCACAGTGTCGTGGCAGATAATTGCCAATCACGGCAATATGACGGGTGGGCGGAATTTTTTTCATAAAGCGCGAATCCAACGGATTTCGCGCTTCCATCAGCAACGGGGTCTCACCTCAGACTCCCTACGAAACAATGATGACTCTCGTTTGTTTTCGCAAATTTGTCAAATCATTTCATAAGGGCCTGTGAAAGATGTTTAGCACATTGTTGAAAAATTATTTTACTAGCATGGGATTAAGATGGGCAAAATTTACATGTCCAGTCCCTCTTGCCATCCGACGGACTGTCGATCCCCCCTCTCTTCACCAACCGGGCGTCACGTCGTCGGCTCCTTCGCCGATCACGAGATCAGCCCCGTCACCACACCAGAAACAATTTAGAAAGCGACAACAGGCCGAAACGTGGCAGTATTCCCCATGTTGAATAGTCGTTCTCGAGAATCCTGCGCCGAAGTTGACCTTGTGAGGATTCACCTGCCGAATGAGGCGCCTTTGTTTGGATTAAAAGTGGAGGGAGAGGGGCTTGCGGAAAAGCATATATCCAAAGGCGACATTTTGGTTGTCGATCCACGGCGGGAACCCCGGATTGGAGATGTCGTGATTGTGCGTCTCGAGGGAAAAAGCCTGGTGCGAATTTATTCCATGGATGGCGGCTCGCCCGCCCTGCGCAGCGGCAGCATGGCCCGGATGGAGAGATCGCTACCCATGGGATCGGCTCTTATGCAAGGTGTCGTCAGCTTCGTATTGAGTTCGAGATAGGCAACCGCACCTCCTGCGTGAGAGCCCGTCGATCCAACGGGTTTTCTATAAAACCACGTTAAAATGAATATCTCTGAAAACAACCGCTATCTTGCCAGTTTGGCTTTCGCGATCGAGACCGCCTTTGCAAGGCATGAGGGCGGCCTCGGCTCCGATTTTAGTTACATTGCTTTCTCACAAAAGCGGGGCTTTCGGTATTATGATTCCAAAAGAATCACGATGACAAACGACGAAGTGTGCGTCATCGAACGCGCTTGGGAGGTGGGCGAAGAATTTGTGCGTGGCGACGGACTGCGTTATGCAGGGTTGTTATGCGCCGATGCGGTCAAGACCGGCCTCGCCGCGCTACACATCAGAAAACAACCCTAACCGAAATGCCGGGGTGTCCCAGACAATGGGTATTAAAACAGAAAGGCCGGTTGAGGCCAGGGTTTACACATGAGTTGATATGAAATGAGTGGTCAATCATGAAAATTCAGACGCCCGACCATTTGGAGTGCGCGGACATGTCCGCGCTTTTCATCGGGGCGACATGTCGTCCCGATGAAAAGTGGCGTCATGCCGCCGCACTCCAAGTCCTCTCAGGATTTAATCATGGAAATCGTTGAAGAATACTAATGATTTAGTGTGTAAGCTCTGCGGTTGAGGCACGGGGGCTGATTATATCCTGAGGCAGCGTCCCACGAGGCGAGGCAACGCATGGAGAGGATTGTTGCGGGTCCGTGGCATTCCAACTACCAGTGGTGGCGAAGACTTGGATTAAAGTCTGAAACAAAAAATCTACGGCGATGACAATTCGAAGCTCCTACGGGCGGACCGAGCGCATGCCCTGAATGCCCGCCATTTTCTTTCTCAAGGAGAGGCTTGATTTTCCGGTGGCAACGGATTCGTGATCTTCCCGCTCAAGCGATAACCCACGCCGCGGACGGTTTCGATGAAACGTGGCCGGTCCGGTTGCGGCTCCAGCTTGGCGCGCAGGGCGGCGATGTGGTTGTCCACGGTGCGGGTGGTGGGGTAGGCGTTGTATTCCCACACCACGTCGAGAAAGGTATCGCGGCTTATCGGCGTGCCGAACTGTTGTGCCAGCAGGCGCAGCATCGCGAATTCCCGCGCCGACAACGGCACTGGCGTTCCCGCGCGACGGCAGGTCATCCGGGTGAAGTCGATTTCCACGTCGCCAAAGGCGAGTGTCCGGGGCGCGGCGGCTTTCGATTCCTGTCGGCGCAATAAGGCGCGCACGCGGGCGAAGAGTTCCTTCATCGCGAAGGGTTTCACCAGGTAATCATCCGCCCCGGCATCCAGCCCTTCCACGCGGTCATCGACTAGCCCTTTGGCCGTCAGCATCAGCACCGGCGTGGTCCGCCCGCGCTGGCGCAGCTCGCGGCAGAGCGCGTAGCCATCCAATCCCGGCATCATCACGTCGAGCACGATCAGGTCCGGCTCTTCCGACAGCGCCTTGGCCAACCCGTCCGGCCCGTTCGCCGCGGCGGCGGTGCGGTAGCCCTCCGCGCGCAGCGTCTCCACCAGCGCCGTGCGCATGGGGAGTTCGTCTTCGATGATGAGGATTTTCATGGCCGGGAATGCCGTGCTGGTTGGGGATCACGGGGCATATAGGCCGTATGGGTCGTGTAGGACCTATCTTCACGATCATCCTCGGCAAACACCATCCGCAACTCGCTCCCGCGTTCCTCTTCGCTGATAACCTCCACCCGTCCGCCGTGGCCTTCGACGATATGCTTCACCAGGCTGAGACCGATGCCGGCGCCCTGGGTCTCGCGGCGCAGTTCGTTGCCGAGGCGGTAAAAGCGCTCGAAAATGCGACGGTGCTCGCCGGGAGGGATGCCGGGGCCGTGGTCGCGCACGGCGAGGCTCCAGGAGTGTGTCTCTTGGTTAGGCAACACCAGGCGGATGATGACCTCCGCGCCTTCCGGCGAAAATTTCAGCGCGTTGTCGAGCAAATTCACCAGCGCCTGCTGGAGGGCGGCGGCGTCCACCGATGGGGTGAACGGCTCGTCCGGCGTCTCCAGCCGCAAGGCGATCCGGCGCGCGTCGGCGGGCGGCTGCAGGAGCTTCACCGTGTTGCGGACGAGCGCGGGGAGGTCGGTTTCGGCGCGTGTGTAATGCTTCCGGCCTTGTTCGATGCGGGCGAAGTCGAGCACGTTTTCGATGAGGCTCGAAAGCCGCGCGCCTTCCTGGGCCATCAGCCGGTGGAATTCCGCCGCGCCGTCGCCGGTGATCTTGCCGCTGGCCAAGCCTTCCGCCATCAGCCGCAGCGACCCCACCGGCGCGCGCAACTCGTGCGAAACACTGGAGACGAACTGGCTTTTCAATTCCCCCAGCCGTTGCTCACGGGCCAGCGTGCGATGGGCGAGCCACAACCCCAGCGCCGACACCGCGACCGCCACCCCGACCACGCTCCATGCCCACACGGCCAATCGGCGCTGTCCCGCCAGGCGCGCGCCGGGCTCGGCTTCGACAAGGGCCACGATAACGGGCAGCGTCTGATCCTGGCTCTCGGCGACGGTCCCGCCCGCTCCGGACGGCCGCCGCGACAGCGAGGGATCGCGCGGCACGGTCAACGCCACCGCCGCCCATGCCGGGAGCCGTGCCCCTCCACCGGCCATGACTTGGTGAAGCACGGCCGCCACGTCGTCGTGGGACAACACGCCGAAGAGCTGGCCGTCGGCGGGCACGTCGCGGGTTTCTCCCTCGCGGGTGAGTGGCGCGGTGGGAGCGTCCGTAGATGGGAACTTCATCACCCAAAGGGGGGTGCCCCCTCCCCCTTCTGCTGATAATGGCCGCGGCACGATTTCAGGAAGCGTGGCGGTCTCCCGCAGGGCCCGCAGCACAGCGCGTTGGGCTTCCAATTGCGCCCATGTCTCACGCCAAGCGCTCAACGCGGGCGGCGCGGGAATCGAAGCCATGCGCAGCACTTCCTCGGCGCGTTCGAGCACCGGCGGGGTCACTACCGAAGGCGCGAAATGCAGCGCCAGCGCCGCCAACCGCCGCGCCGCCTCCGGGTCCGGCGCGCGTTCCAATTGCTCCAGTGCCGCCAATGGTCCGAGCGGCAGCCCCGCGGGCGTCGATTCAAACGCGGAAGCGCCCGCCGCCGCCTGTCGCAGCAGGATTCCCTGTGAGGCGTCGGTGGCGGCATCCGTCAGCGCCGCCGCATAGGCCGGCGAAATGTTGGCTTCCTCCACCGGCACGGGCACCGCGGGATACAGCCGCACCCACGCCTGGCGCGTTTCCGCGGCCAGTCGTTCCGCCAACGCGGCAGCCAGCGCGTCCGCTTCCTGGCGGGCCAGTTCCGCCGTTTCCGCCCGCACGGCCCGTGCCTGCGCCCCCAATCCCCACGCCGCGACCCCCGCCAGCACCAGCACCGGCAGCAGAATCAAGGCGGCGATGATAGAGAAGCGGCGGGGCATGGGAGTTATTGAACTGGAGCGGGGAGAATCTCCCTCCGTCGGACCGCGGGCGGACGGGATTCTGGCGCCACGGGGGGTGGAGGGGAAATCCTCCTCACCTCCACCTGATCGCCTGCCTTGAGGTAGAAGTCTGTTAAAAAATGACCAAGTGAATCTCTGTTCGCAACCTCTAGACTGACCGTGCCTGCCAAATTCCCGTGATCTGAACGCTTGAGGCCGATGATGTAATGCGAACCTCCCAGCAGAGAGTCCGCAGCCACGGACGAGATCATCTGGCTGACGTTGCCGCCGGTCAGCGGCTCGTCCGTGAACGGCAGCAGCCCCTGTGGTGTTGCCACAAAGTATGGCGGCACGTAGGATACGGCAACTTTTCGGAAGCTGCCCTCTTCCACCAAGGTCATTTCGAGGCTCAATGCCTTCCTGAGCAGCATTTTCATGTTGTCATCGAACCCGGTCCAAGGCTTTGAGGCATCGGACTTCGCGGGCAATTCAATGATGTCACCACCTCGCAATGGAATGTCCGCCTCACGGGCTTCCTCCACCGTGGATGCGTCCGAAATCCGCTCCAGCACCTCGGCCAAAGGCGGGATGATGACGTCTTCCTCGGCGGAAGACTCGTCTTTCAGGCGTCGTATCCGCAGGCCCGCCCAATCCGGATGGGATAGAACGGGCCTTGGATGAATGTAACCCGATTGAAGAAGCAGGCGTCCCCGCTCTTCGCCCGAAGGAAGGTCCTCCAGCGAGATAGTCTTGTTTTCCGATGAAGGGAGATGTTTTTCGGTGACTGGCGCGTAGAGCGATGCGACAAGTTGTAGCAATGTGGGCGCGCTTTTGTTGCGGCCAATAAGCGGCTGCGGCGGCATTTGAAGGATAGTGGTTCTGGGCTCGTCCTGCCAGGCCATCAGCCGACCGGGCGATGTCACCCAGATTCTGTCATGCCGCCAGCTTGAGGGAGGCATCATTTGAATTGAGGGCGCCTCGACTCGATCCCCATCCTTTAATTCCAGTTGTGACGCCTGAGGAAAGCCGGTTTGAGCTTCGATAATCCCCCCGCCGGCTTCCGGCGTGCGGATGATTTTGAAAATTTGGCCGATGGCGCCAAAACCAAGGAGTTCGGCGAGGCCTTGCAGCGACAGCAACGGCGCTTCCGGTTTTGTTGGATCATACACGAGCAAGCGGCCCCGCAACGTCAGCGGATATTCCTTCCCGTCCTGCACAATGGTGATGTGGCGGGTGAGATGAGCCTTGAGCAGGGCTTTGATTTCCGGCGTGGAAGCCAGCGACGCGCTGCCAGACGAATTGGACGTGCCAACGCTGAATTCATCCGGGTAAGGTGCCTCTGTCACTAATTCAATGACATCCCCCCATTGCAAGGAAGGCAATTCGCCAACTTGGGCGAGATCAAGCGAGATGCGGCTGAG
>CAZQUC010000157.1:0-9528 GCA_964596095.1 uncultured Enterobacteriaceae bacterium | reverse complement strand
ATGTGATGGACGCCGGACGGCGCGACTTTGCACAAGTGCGGCGTCCGTTCGGAAATGTCGTTGAAGTCCCGCATCGTCAAGGACACGCCCGCCTCGCGCGCGATGGCGAGAGTATGCAGCACGGTGTTGGAAGAGCCGCCCATCGCCATGTCGAGCGCCAAGGCATTTTCGAAGGACTCGCGGGTCAGCAAGTCGGAAGGGCGGAGGTTGTCCTTGATGAGCCGCACGATGGCGGTCCCCGCCTCAGCGTAAAGCCGGTCGCGTTCGGGCGAGGTGGCGAGGATGGAACCATTGCCCGGCAACGCGAGGCCGAGGGCTTCGCAGAGGCAGTTCATGGAATTGGCGGTGAACATGCCGGAGCACGAGCCGCAGGTCGGGCACGCCAGCTTTTCCAAAGCCTCCAATTCGCGCTCCGTGATCTTTTGCGCCGACAACTTGCCCACGGCTTCGAACATCGTGGCGAGATCGAGCGCCTCGCCGCTGACGGGATCGCGCCCCGCGCGCATCGGGCCGCCGGAGACAAAGACGGCGGGGATATTCACCCGCGCCACCGCCATCATCATGCCGGGCACGATCTTGTCGCAGTTGGGAATGCACGCTACGCCGTCGAAACAGTGCGCTCGCAGCATCGTTTCCATCGAGTCGGCGATGAGCTCGCGGGAGGCCAGTGAGTATTTCATGCCGCCGTGGCCCATGGCGATGCCGTCATCGACGCCGATGGTATTGAACTCGAACGGCACGCCGCCTGCGGCGCGGATGGCGGCGCGCACCTTCCGGCCCACCACATCCAGATGCGCGTGGCCGGGAATGATCTGCACGAAGGAGTTGGCGACGGCGATGAAGGGTTTGTCCCAATCGTCTTCGGACTCGATCGCGCCGGTGGCGCGCAGGAGGCTGCGATGCGGCGCGCGGTGGCTGCCTTTTTTGATGATGTCGCTGAGAGCCATGAGGAATTACGGGAAAGCGGCCACCATCCTCCGCCTGCAACTCTCATGATGGAATGATCGAGTTCGTCGTGTTATGATACCGTTTCGGTATGAACTACACGTTGCGCGAACTGGAGTGCTTTACGGCCGTGGCGGAGGAATTGTCCTTCACCCGCGCCGCACGGCGGTTGCATCTAGCGCAACCGCCGCTCTCCCGTCACATCCGCGCGCTGGAGGACAAGCTCGGCGCCACGCTCTTCGACCGCCAGCCCCGGACCGTGGCGCTCACGCCCGCCGGACGCCTTTTTTACGAGGAAACCCGCGGCCTGCTTCCCCAATTGGCGCGGGCTGGCGAATTGGCGCGCCGGGCGGCCCAGGGCGAGAGCGCGCGGCTGCGGTTGGGGTTTGTCAGCGCCGTGGTGAACGCTCCCCTGGTGGAAGCCTTGCGCCGGTTTCGCGTAGCCCATCCTTTCGTGCAGATCATGCTGCACGACCTGTCGCCGGCGGAGCAACTGCGGCTCTTGACGGAGGGAAAACTGGACGCCGGCTTTGTGGGCTTGATGCCGGGAGAACGCCCGCCGGGACTGCGCTTCACGCGCTGGAGCAAGGAACGCCTCCTCGCCTTCGTGCCCTCCGGCCATCCGCTGGCGACGAAGCCACGGCTGGCCTTGAAGGAATTGAAAGGCGAACGCTTTGTCGCGGTGTCGCATGAAGCGGCGCCGGCGTTCGCGGGATTGGTCCGCGACTTGTGCCGTCAGGCGGGCTTCCGTCCACGGATCGTGCTGGAATCGCCACGCGCCCAGGCCGTGGCCGTGATGGTGGAGGCGGGTTCGGGAGTCGCCCTCCTGCCCGAGTCCCTCGCCCATATGGCGGGCACGGCGGTGACGGGCCTCCCGCTGAAAGGCTCTCCTTCCATCACGCACGTCATCGCTTACGCGGTCTCCCAGCGATCTTCCGTCTTGGGAGAACTGCTGGAAGAGCTGGCACCCGCCGCCGTCTAAAGCGGCCTGCTTTGATGAGGGCAGGCCGCCGTCTCCCGCACGTCGCTACTTCATGCGTCCAGGGCCGCGCCGAAGTTGATGTGGTAAGGCTGGCCGTCGAGCACGAGGGCGGGGACGGATTTGACGCCGGCGCGCTCGGCTTCGGCGACCCGCGCTTTTGCTTCGCCGAGATGGACGATTTCCACGTCGAAGCGTTGGGGATCGAGGGCGGTGGCGAGATGGTGCTCGGCATCCACGCAAACCGGGCAACCGGCGTGATAGAAGGTGGCTTTCGTTTTCATGGTCGTGTTTGATTTGGATTGGTTTCGATATGAACGCGGCCGGAAGCGACTGCGTGACCATGCTTTCCTCCCGAGCATGAAACCGCGACAGAGGGCACTTTTCGGGGAGGGGTTACCAAAAGGTGCCCCCTCGACAACTGGAGCCGTCTCATGCTTCATTCACTTCGACCATGCCTACCAAACCAGCCCGTTTCCTCCCGCTCGGCGAGCGCAACGCCTATCACCGGTTCGAGGACGTGATCGGCTGCAAATGGAGCGCGCTGGTGGTGGCGGCGGTCTCCCAAGGCGTCACGCGGCCCGGCGAGCTGGAGCGTTTCATTCCCGGTCTTTCGACGAAAGTGCTCAACGAACGCCTGCGCAAGCTCGTGGCCTTCGGAGTGCTCCTCCGCACGGAACAACCCGGTCTGCCGGCGCGGGTGGATTACACGCTGACGGCCAGCGGACACAAACTCGCCGCGTTGCTGGAGCAGGTGCGCCGGCTCAACCTCGAGCATCCCGCGCCCTGAGCGGCCGCAGGAAACCCGGAATCGCAAACCGCACCGCCAAACCCGGCACGCGGCGGAAGTGCGCTCCAAAACGGTCCGGGGGACGCTTTTGGGGCTGGGCACGCGTGTCATTGCCCCAGCGCCATCAATTCGAGGAGCGCGGCATTGGTCCAGCCGAAGCCGGTTTCGTTGCTGGGATAACCGAAAGCCAGCTTGCCGGTCACGTCGGTGGTGCGGGCGACGGCGTCGTATTTTTCGTAGAGATGGCCGGTGCGGGTGAATTCCGCCGCGGCGAGGGTGACGAAGCGATCCGCCACTTCCCGCGCTTCGGCGGTGAACTCATAATTTTGCAATCCCTGCGCGGCCAGCAGCGTGAGCGGCGCCCAGGTGAAGGGCGCGTCCCATTGGCAGCCGGTGGTTTCCAGGCTGGTGAGCAAGCCGCCGGGCGCGAGGAAATCGGGCAGGCGCGTCACCAGCCGGCGGGCCTGCTCCGGCTCGGCCCAACCGGCCCACAGCGGCCAAAAGGCCGTGGCATAGGCATAGGGACTCCGGGCGTTGGCGCGCAGGCTCCAGTCCAGGAACAGCCCTTCCCATTCGTCCCAGAAGTGCTTCATCATCTGCTGCCGTCGCGTTTCCGCCATCTCTTCCCATTGGTTCACGGTCGGCGCGGGAGACTCCAGCAGGATGTGCATGGTGGCGATGTCCCGCTCCTGGCACCAGAGCAGGGTATTGAGGCACACCGGCACGTAGCTGCGGCTGTCCAGTCCGCAGAAGCCGAAGCGGTGGCTGAGATCGAAGCCGCTCTCACGGCAGGTGCGGTCATTGACGTAACCGTCGGGCGTGAGCCGGTCCGTGGCCCGGTCATAGACTTCGTCCCACCACGGTTCGGGCGCCGGGTGATCGCGCATCCATTGGCACACGCGCTGGTAGTGGTCGCGGCCCGTCTCGTCGCGTTCGGCGGCGAGCACCTCCGGGGCAGGGCCGACGCCCGAGGCATGGTAGCGCGACAGCCCGAGCGCCGGCAGCAGGCGCGGCGGGGAAATCCAATAGGCATAGTAGCGCTGCACCAGCGGCAGCGCGCCGCGCAGCCAGGCGAGGTCTTTCGTATGCGCGAAGACGGCCATCACCAGCCGGCTCAGGAAGGGCGGCTGCGAGCGGGTCAGGCAATAGGTGCGGTTGCAATTCAGCACCACGCCGTAGTGCCGCACCTGGTAAAGCATTTGATCCGCCACGCTCCGCGCAAGATCGACCTGCCCGCCGCGCAGCAGGCCGAGGGCCATGAAATAACTGTCCCAGCCATACATTTCATTGAACCGCCCACCGGGCACCACGTAACGGCCCGGCAGATAAAGCAGGCCATGCTCGGCCACCCGCTCCGGCGCGCCCGGCAAGGATCGCACTTCCAGGCGGTGAAGGGCGCCGGGGTCCACCTGCTGCTCCAGCAGGCCGCGGATTTCCATCGCGCTTTCCGCCGCCGAGACGTAGATGAGCACTTTGGCCGAGGTTTCCTCCAGCTTGGGATCGCGCGCGGCCTCGACGGCGTTTTTCAACCCGCGGGTCAACGACGGCCACATGGCGGCGATGTGCCGTTCGAGGTGAGGCGGGAGGGTGGCATCCGCCGCGAGGGACGGGGTGTTGCCGGAAACGGGAACGGTGGAGGAGAGCGACATGGGAATGAAGGGTGTTGTAGGGGGCGGACGGGTCCGACGCGCCGGACCTTCGCCGAACGTCAGCGGCGCAACGCGACGAGCCAGTCCAGAAATTCCGTGACGTGCGCCGGATCGGTCAGCCGATGCCGCGCGGCGGTGGGCGTGGTGGCCGGGCCGACGAAGAACGTGTGGCCTTCTTTCAACGCGCGGAAGGCGAATTCATCGGTGGTGTCGTCGCCGAGGAAGACGGTGGCTTCCGGCGGCACGTTGAGGTGGCGGCGCAGCAGGAAGAGCGCGGTGCCTTTGTTCCAGGGGGAATCGGGTTTCAGCTCCCACACCATTTTGCCGTGATGCAGGAGCACGCCCGGCTCCTGCGCCACCAACCCGGCCAGCACTGCGGCCACCCGCCCGTGATGGCCGGGATCGACCTCGCGGTAGTGGATGCTGACGGTGAGGCGCTTGTCCTCGATGCGGAGGCCTCGCACATCGCCCAGCGAGGCCTGGGTGGCGGAGACCAGTCGTTCGAGGCGCGGACGGCATGTTTCGGAATTCCCACGCGGCCCGCCCAGCCCCAGGCCGCGGAGTTCCAGCCCGTGATTGCCCACCAGCACCACCTCGGGCAACGGCACGCGCGGCGCCAGATCATCCAGCCGCCGCCCGCTGATGATGGCGAGGGTGACGCCCGGTGTCTCGCCCAGTGCCCGCAAGGCCGCCAGGGCCGCGGGCGGAGCGGCGGCCTGTTCCGGCGTGGGGACGAGCGGCGCGAGCGTGCCGTCGAAATCACTGGCCACCAGCAGGCGCGTCGGCGTCTGCAAGCGTTCGGCCAGGGCGGTGTCGGTCTTAGTCCAGAGTGTCGGCATCGTTTCCAGCGTCATGGTCGGGCAGGTCGAAGTGCAGGAGATTGGCGAGGATCTTCCCCGCCCAGCGATAAACATTGTTGTATTGGATGACGGTGCGCATCCGCCTCATGCGTTGGGAGCGCTCGGCGGCGGGCATGGTGATGGCGGTGTGGATGGCGTCGGCCATTTCGTGCGCGGCGAAGGGATTCACCCCCAGGGCATCGGTCAACTCGCGCGCCGCGCCGGTGAAGCGGCTCAAAATCAGCATCCCGCCCTCGTCGATCCGGCTCGCGCAATATTCCTTGGCCACGAGGTTCATGCCGTCGTGCAGGGAATTGACGATGAAGAAATCGCTCAGCCGGTGCAGCGCGGCCATTTCCGCGCCGCTCTGCTGCCGCGGGATGAGGATCAACGGCTGCCACTCGCGGCTGCCCCAGCGCCAGTTGATTTCCTCGGCGAGCTTCTCCATCTCCTGCTCGACCGCCTGATACGCCGGCAGGCGCGAACGGCTCGGCACCGCGACCTGCACGAACGACAGGCTGCCGATCCATTCGGGGTGACGCTCGAAAAACAAATCCAGCGCGCGCAGGCGGTCGGGGATGCCCTTGGTGTAGTCCAACCGCTCGATGCCCGCGCCGATCACCGCGCCCTCGGGCAGTCGCAGCCGCCGCTTCCAGATCTCCATCGCCCGCTCGACCTCGGCACTCGCGGCCAGGGTTTGCTGGCCTTCGAAGTCGATGCTGATGGGAAACGGCCGCACTTGGGTTTCGAGGCCGCCGCGCGTCACCACCCAGCTTTCGCGATTGACCAGCGACTCCAGCCCGCGCTCGGTGGTGTCGAGGAAATTCTGGCAATGCTGCCGCGTGTGAAACCCGAGCAGGTCATTGCCCAACAGGCCGTCGAGCAACTCGCGGCTCCAGGGAAAGACGCGGAAGATTTCCGGCGCCGGCCACGGGATGTGCCAGAACTGGGCGATGACCATGTTCGGTTTGCCCGAGGCCTTGAGCATCCGCGGCAGCAGGCAGAAATGGTAATCCTGGATGAAGACGAAGGTCGGCTCGTCCCCCGCCTCCTCCAGCACCACGTCGGCGAAGAGACGGTTCACCTCGCGGTAGCGCTCCCAGTCCGGCAGCCGGAAGACCGGCCGCGTGAACGAAATATGGCACAACGGCCACAGCCCTTCGTTGGACAGCCCATAGTAATGCCCGAGTTCCTGTTCCTTGGTCAGGAACACGCGCCGCAGCGTGTAGGACGGCTGCTCCGGCGGCACCGGCAGGCGGCCGTGCTCGTCGCACGCTGTGCGATCCGCCTTGCCCGCGCCATGCGCGATCCACGTCCCGCCGCTGGCGGCAAGGATCGGGCGCAGCGCGGTGGCGAGACCGCCCGTGGTGGTGATGCATTCCACCGACCCGTCGTCACGGTAACGGTGCATGAACGGTTCGCGGTTGGAAACCACGAGCAATTTTCTGCCCTGGAGCTGCTCCTCGATCAATTGGTGCAACAGTTCCTTGGACCACAGCACGGGAGACGGTAGCGGTGGTGAGATCATCTTTTTATAACAACACCCCCTTCCCGAGATGCAAGCGAAGTCTGCCCTGATGGTGGTTTTCGGTTCCCAGCCGCACGGCGAACCACCCCGCCCCCAGGCCTCATCACGCCGCGATTTCGGCAGTGAGGGCCTCGACGGCGCGGTCGAGACCGACGACGTCTTCGAGGCTGAACACGCGCGCGGCTTTGTCGATGCGGCCGAAGAGGCCGGCCAGCGTGCCGCCGGGGCCGAGTTCGAGGAAAATCTCCTGCCCCTGGCGACGGAGGAGTTGCATGGATTCGCTCCAGCGCACGGACCCGGTGACCTGGGCTTCGAGCGTGCGGCGGATTTCCTCCGGTGTGCTCACGGCCTCGGCGGTGACGTTGGCGATGATGGGCACGCGCGGCGTGCCGATGGCCGCGGTGGCGAGTTCGGCGGCGAGCCGGTCCTGCGCGCTTTTCATGAGGCGGCTGTGGTAGGCGCCGGCGACCGCTAGCGGCTTGGCGAGGCGGATGCCATGCGCCTTGGCCTCGGCGACCGCCCGGGCGATGCCCTCGGCGCTGCCGGAGAGCACGATCTGGCCGGGGGCGTTGAGATTGGCCACGTCCACGTCGCAGGCGGCGGCGAGTTCGCGCACGGCGGCTTCCTCGCCGCCGATCATGGCGGCCATCGCGCCGGCGGTGGCGGCGCAGGCGTCATCCATGAAGCGGCCGCGCGCGGCGACGAGGCGCAGCCCCTCGGCGAAGGAAAACGTGCCGGCGGCGGCATGGGCGGTGAATTCCCCGAGCGAGAGCCCCGCGCAAGCGGCGATGGACAACGAGGGCACTTTTTCCTTGAGCACGGCGAGCGCGGCCAGGCCGTGGAGATACAAGGCGGGCTGACAATAGCTGGTGCGGGTCAGCGTCTCGATCGGCCCCTCGGCCATCACGCGCGTGAGGTCGAAGCCGAGCACACGGTCGGCTTCGGCGAAGAGTTCGGCCGCGGCGGGGAAAGTGTCGGCCAACTCGCGGCCCATGCCGATTTTTTGCGCGCCCTGGCCGGAGAAAAGGAGAACAACGGATGGAGTCATGGCCCGGATGTAGCAGGCGCGCGCCCATGGCGCAACCAGCGCGCGGGGATCGGCCCCATAGGCCGTATAGGGCCTATCTGACCGCCACGCCCCTCACGCCGCCGGCACCGGCACCGGTTGCGGAGCCGTCCGGATTTTCCCGAACCACGTGAGCAGCGGCCCGGTCAGCGCGGTGGTGGCGAGGGCCATGATGACCAGCATGGTGAAAATGCGCGGCGAGAGGATGCCGAGATCGTAGCCGATATTGAGCGCGATCAGCTCCATGAGGCCGCGGGTATTCATGAGCGCGCCGAGTTGGAGCGACTCGCTCCAGTTCATGCCGGTCAACCGCGCGGCCAGGGCGCCCCCGCCGAGCTTGCCGAGGGTGGCGACGCCGATGATGCCGAGGCATACCAGCCAATCCGCCGCCCCATTGAGCAGCCCGATCTGCGTGCGCAGCCCGGTGAAGGCGAAGAAAAGCGGCAGAAAGAGCACGGTGCTGAAATTTTCGAGCCGCACGTTCAGCTTGTGGCGGAACCCGCCCACTTCCGGCATGATGGCCCCGGCCAGGAACGCCCCGAACAGCGCATGAATGCCGATGACTTCCGTGCACAGCGCGGCGGCAAGGACGACGCAGACAATGGTCGCCAGCACGCCTTTCGGCGGCTCGTCCAGCGCCAGCCGCTCGGCGCCCAGCACCTTCGGCAGCAGCGGCCGCACGCCCCAGACCATGAGCGCGACAAAGACCAGCACCAGCAGGAGATTGAGCGACGAGGCGGCCAGGCTCGTGGCCTGCACGATGGCCACCACGAAGGCGAGCAGGCTCCAGGCCGTCACGTCATCGACCGCGGCACAGGTGAGGGCGGTGCTGCCGAGATGGGTTTGCGTCAGGTTCCGGTCCTGCAGGATGCGGGCGAGCACCGGAAAGGCGGTGATGCTCATGGAAATGCCCATGAACAACGCGAAGGCGGTGAAGCCGGTGCCCGGCGCCGCCATCCGGGTGTAGAGCGGATAGGCGAGCGCGACGCCGAGAAAATACGGGATGACGATGCTCGCATGGCTGACCACCACCGCCGTGTGCGCCCGGTTTTTGACGTGATGCACATTCAATTCCATGCCGACCACGAACATGAACAGGCACACCCCGATCTGGCTCAGCAATTTGAGCGTCCCCAGCGACGAGGCCGGAAACACGAACGCGAACGCCTCCGGCGCGAGCCAGCCGACGAGCGACGGCCCGAGCAGGATGCCCGCCGCCATTTCCCCGATCACCGACGGCTGGCCCAGGCGCGTGAAAAGGTAACCAAGGCCACGAGCCGCAGCGATGATGACGAGCAACTGCACAAACAAATGGCCCAGCGGCTGGTCGAGATGGGCGAGCAAATTCGCGAAGCAGGAGGCGAGCACGGAGGACGTCCCCTCCGGGGGCGCGGCGCCGGCGATGGATGATCCGGCGGCCGCGTCCACCGCCACCGGTGGAGGCAGGGTCGAGCCCAGTCGGAGAAAGGCCAGAATGCCGGCACCGATGACGGTGACGATCAGCAGGTAAACCAAAGCGGAGCGTTTCATGAGCGGGAACAATGTGGTGCGAAGGATTGATCCGGCAAGGGCCGTCGTGGCCGGCGTGTTTGGTGCGGAGGCTCGCCACCGCTCTGCGGGGGGAGAGGGGGGATCCTCGGGGTGGGGGAGATTCGATCAGCCATCACCGGAGCTCCCTCCCCCGGGGGGGCCACGCTCCCTGCGCCTTGCCTGAAACACCGTTGCTCCAAAA
>CAZQUC010000156.1:0-9534 GCA_964596095.1 uncultured Enterobacteriaceae bacterium | reverse complement strand
GGCCGCGCCTCTGGCGCTCAACACATCGCGGAAAAACCGCCACTGAACCCGAAGACCTCTTCCTTCGGCGCCCCCGGCCCTGCGTTTATACCAAGGCCGCCAGCTTCTGGCTGAGCGTGTTCTTGGGCACGAGGCCGACGACTTTGTCCTTCACCTCGCCGTCCTTGAAAAAGAGGAGCATGGGAATGGAGCGGACGCCGAATTTCACCGCGAGGTCGCGATTGTCGTCCACGTTCACTTTGGCGATCTTGACCTGTTCGCCGAGTTCGGTGGCCAGCTCGTCAAGGACGGGCGAGAGCATTTTACAAGGGCCGCACCATTCGGCCCAAAAATCGACCAGCACGGGTTTCGAAGAGGCGGCAACTTCGGCGTCGAAGTTGTCGTCGGAGATGGTGACAATGGACGGATGAGCCATGATGCTTGAATTACGATGGATGTCGAACTAAGGATGCACCGACGGTGAATGCAAGCGCCTTCCTCGCGGGCCTTCGCACGTCACCCATCAGTTGCCTCCCTCAGTGGGAGACGCCGCATCCATGATCACGTTTCTCCGCGGCCACTTGGCCGAAAGTTTTCCCAACCGCGCCCTCATCGATGTGGGCGGGGTCGGCTATGAGGTCAACATTCCGGTCTCGACCTACGACGCGCTGCCCGCGCCGGGCCAGCCGGTGCGGTTGCTGACCCACTTGCAGGTGCGCGAGGACGAGCATGCCCTCTTCGGTTTTGCCAGCGAAGAGGAGCGCGATTTGTTCCGCCTGCTCATCAACCAGGTGACGGGCATCGGTCCCAAGCTCGCGCTCGCGGTGCTGAGCGGGATGCCGGTGGCGCGGTTCAAACAATGCGTCGCCCAGGGGGACATCGCAGCCTTGTCCAAGCTCAAGGGGCTGGGAAAAAAAACCGCCGAGCGCATCGTGGTCGAACTGCGTGACAAGGTGGGCGTGGCCTCGGCCTGGCAGGTGGCGACGCCGAGTCTGCCGCCGCTCCAGGTCCATGCCAATGACGCCGTGCTTGCGCTGGTTTCACTGGGCTACAAGCAGCCCGAGGCCCACAAGGCAGTGGAGGCGTTTCTCAAGGAAACGCCGGGCGAGCCGGCCACCGACGTGATCCTGCGCGGCGCGCTGCGGCTGCTGACGACTTGAGAGACGCGTAATGTTCCCGCGATGATGCCGATGTCCGCTTCGACCCGAATGACCATCACCCCCGACACCCTGCGCGCCGCCTTCCCCGCTGAAGGCCTGTTCGCCGACAAAGACTGGCTGCTCTCGCCGGAGCCGTTCGCGCTGGAGCCGAAGATCGCGGAGCAACTCGCCGGTCTCGGCCACCGGCTGCGGCTGTTTTTGCAAGCGGCCAATGCCATCTACCACCGCAGCGCGAAAGGCAAGCTGCCGCCGTGGATCGCCGCCCTCTTCGACGCGGGCAAGCCGCCGGAACTCATCGAACTCGCGCGCGCCAAGCCGTGGCGTGCCGCCATTCCGCGCGTGATCCGCCCGGACCTGCTGCTCACCGACGACGGGCTGGCGCTTAGCGAAATCGACAGCGTGCCGGGCGGCATCGGGCTCACCGCGTGGCTGAACCGCGTTTATGGCGCGGCTTTCGAGGTCATCGGCGGGACCGAGGGGATGCTGGAAGGCTTCGCCTCGATTTTCCCGGCCACGGCCACGGGCGTGGACTTGATCGTTTCGGAGGAAGCCAGCGGGTATCGCCCGGAAATGCAATGGCTCGCCCGCGAACTCAACGCCCGCGCCGGCAAGACCGGCGCGCCCGCCTTTACCGTGGCGGAGGCGGAGACCTACACCGCGGCGGCCGGACGCGCGGTGTATCGCTTCTTTGAGTTGTTCGACCTGCCGAATCTTCCCGCCGCCCACGCATTGCTGGCGCAAGCGGCCGCGGGCGAGATCAGCCTCACCGCGCCCGCCAAGCCGTGGCTGGAGGAAAAACTCTGGCTCGCGCTCTTCTGGCTGCGGCCGCTGCGCGAACTGTGGCGGCGCGAGCTGACCGACAACCAGCAGCGGCGGCTCGAAAAAATCATCCCTTACTCGTGGCTCGTCGATCCCGCGCCGCTGCCGCCGCACGCGGTGTTGCCGCGCCTGGAGGTGCAGTCGTGGGAGGAAGTCGCGGCCTTTTCCCAAAAACAGCGCGAACTCGTGCTCAAGCGCAGCGGGTTCCACGAGGAAGCGTGGGGCGCACGCAGCGTCACCATCGGGCACGACGTCTCGCAGGCGGCGTGGGCGGAGACGCTGCACCGGGCGCAGGCGGATTTCCCGGCGCATCCGTGGGTCATGCAGGAATTCCAGCGCGCCCGTGTCGTCGAGCATCCGTATTTCGATCCAGCGACCGGCGCGATCCGCACGCTGCGCGGCCGGGTGCGGTTGTGCCCGTATTATTTCCTGAGCGCGGCGGATGAAACGATCACCCTTGGCGGCGTGCTGGCCACCATCGTGCCCGAGGATAAAAAGATCATCCACGGCATGAAGGACGCGATCCTCGTGCCCTGCCGCGTCGGAGAAAAAAGCGACCCTTCGTCTTCCTGAGCAAAAAAGGCGGTTGTCAGACGCGCTGCGCCGCGTCCTGCTTTCCGCCACAGACCTCCGCGCTTCGCCACACCCCACGCCCCGTGAATCTGCCCAATCAAATCACCCTCGGACGCCTCGTGATCACGGTGCTCTTCGTCGCCGTGGTCTCGCTGGATGCGCCGTGGAAATGGAGCTGGGCCGCCGTGCTCTTCATCGTCGGCGCGGTCAGCGATTTCTTCGACGGCTATCTCGCGCGCAAGCACGGGTTGGTCACGAACTTCGGCGCGTTGATGGACCCGCTGGTGGACAAGGTGCTGACCTGCTCGGCCTTCGTCGTGCTGGTAGCCGCCGAGGGCCTGCCCGCGTGGGTGGCCTGCACCGTGCTGACGCGCGAGTTTCTCATCACCGGCCTGCGCACCCTCGCCGCGGGCAACGGGCAGATTCTCTCCGCCGACGGCTGGGGCAAATGGAAAACCGGCGCGCAAATCGCGGTGCTCGTCTATGGGCTGATGTGGCTCGCCGTTGAAGAGCCGCCCTTCGCGTGGTTCGCGCCGTTTTTTTCGGTGACGGTGTTTCAGCCGCCGTGGTTGGGCCAGGTGTTTTTGTGGCTCGCGGTCTTCACCACGGTGTGGTCGGGGCTGCGTTATCTGGTCAACAACCGGCATGTGCTGCGCCAGCAGTGAGGGAGATCATCAGACTGGTCGGACCCATCGGTCTGATTCAACCGATCCGTCGGATCTTTTCCTCACCTCCCCAGCTCAGAGCCCAGCACTGCCAACGCCGCCAACGCCGCCGTCTCCACCCGCAGCACCAGCGGCCCGAGCGACACCGGCTGAAAGCCGGCATCGAGGGCGGCGCGGGTTTCGCCAGGCGTGAGATCACCCTCCGGGCCGATGAGCACGATCGCGCTGCGCGGTCCACGCTGGTGCCGCTGCCGAAACGCCTCGGCGGCATCGCGCAGCCGGCACTCCGGTTCTTCCAAGCTCGCCAACAGCGGCAGGTCGAACTCCGCCGCCGGATGCCGCGCCAGAGCCTCGGCCCAGGTGGAAGGCGGATACACCACCGGCAACCAAGGCTGTCCGCATTGCTTGCACGCCTCGAGGGCCAGCCGCCGCCACTTGCGGGCACGCTCTTCGCGCTCCGCCGCCGGCAGCCGGAAAATCGTGCGCTCCGTCAGCAACGGCACGAGCTCGCTCGCGCCCAGTTCGACGGCCTTTTCGATGATCCACTCGATGGTCGAACCCTTGGGCACCGCGACCGCCAGCGCCAGACGGCCCGAGGGCAGAGGCACGGTTTCCACCTCGCTCAACTCCAACACGACTTCCTTTTTCGCCACCGCCACCACGCGCGCTGCGGCCCGCCGGCCCGCGCCGTCAAGCACGCTCACCGCGGCGCCTTCCTTCACCCGCAGCACCACCGCGGCGTGATGCGATTCCTCCACGTCGAGGCTGACGCGGGGGCTGGCCCAGCGTTCCGGTGGAAGATAGAAGCGCATAGGAACGTCAATAAAATGGACGGAATGGACCGCAGCGACGGCTCAACCGGCAGACGGCACTTTCAGGCCGATGTGCTTCCAGGGGCGGTAGTCCTGCATTTTGGGGTGCCAGTTCTCCACCAGCGGCGAAACCAGCCGCGGCCTCAGATACACATAGATGGGGATCACCGGTTGGTCTTCCAGGAGAATCGTCTCGGCCCGGCGCAGGATGTCGAAGCGGGCCTCGGTCTCGCCGGTCACCCGCGCCTGGGCGATGAGCGCGTCGAATTCGGCGTTGCTCCAGCCGGTCTGGTTGTTGCCGTTGCCGGTGGTCCACATGTCGAGAAAGGACATCGGATCGGTATAATCCGCGATCCATCCCGCGCGGCAGACATCGTAGTCGATCCGCTGCTGCGCGTCGAGATACACGCCCCAGTCCTGCGAATTGATGCCGACGTTGACCCCCAGCTCGCTTTTCCACATTTGCTGGATGGCCTCGCCGATGATCTTGTGCTTTTCGCTGACATTGAGCAGGATGTCGAAACGCGGCGGCGGGTTCTGCGGACCGTAACCCGCCTCCACCAGCAGCCGCCGCGCGGCCTCGGGATCGTAGCGAACGAGATCCGGCCCCACGTAACCCGCCACCGGCGGCACCTGGGCCGTCGCGGGAATGCCATTGCCGTGCAGCACATTGGTGGCCAGGGACGCGCGATCGATGGTCAGCGACAGCGCCCGGCGCACCCGCGGATCCTTGAGTTGCGGGTGCGTGACATTCACACGGTAAAAATAGATGCCGAGATATGGTTCGCTGCGATAGCTCCCCGACGGCTCGTTTTTCCAATAGGAGACCTTGTCGAGCGGGAACTCGTAAGTCACATGCAACTGGCCGTCGCGGAACATCCGCTCCTCGGTCGGCAGATTGTCGATGGGGTAAAAATGGACTTCGTTGAGCTTCACCGTGGCGGCATCCCAATAATAAGGGTTGCGCTCCACTTCGATGATGTGCTTGAACCGCCATGTCTTGAGCTGGTAAGCGCCATTGCCGACGAAGCTTCCGGCATGGGTCCAGCGGCTGGCGCGGTTGGTGGGGCCGCCATGCGCCTCAATGGTGGGGGGATGCACCGGATACCACGCGTAATGCGGCAGCATGAGCGGGAAATACGGCGTCGGCCCCACCAGCGAGATTTTCAGCGTGTGGTCGTCGGGCGCCGTCGCGCCCAGCGTGGCCGGGTCGGTGGTTTCGCCGCGATTGAAGGCCTCGGCGCCTTTCATCACATAGAGCGCCTCGGCATACTGCGAAGCCAATTCGGGGGTGAGGATGCGGCGGAACGAGTAGAGGAAATCCTGCGCGGTGACGGGATCGCCATTCGACCAGCGCGCGTCGCGCCGCAAATGGAAGGTCCATTCGTCGAAGGTGGCGTTCGATTCCCAGCGCTCCGCCACGCCGGGCGCGACGGTTTCCTCGCTTGGATGCTCGGCCACCAGCCCTTCGATCAAGGCCATCAGAATGACATGCTCCGTCACTCCGGTGGCGATGTGCGGGTCGAGCGATTTCGGCTCCGAAGCGTTGCCGATCAGAAAGACGCCGTCCTTCGCCGCCTGTTCGACGCGCGACCCGCCCGAGCAGGCGGCCAACGACACCACGGCGAGAGCGACAGCCAGGGAGCACAGCGATGAGAAGACGGCGGAACGGCGCATAACAAAACGAAAACTCGGGCAAGAGAGCCGGAATCGTGCCCTTGGCGAGAAGGAATCGCCCGCACGCGGGATTTGTCGGCGCGGCGGAGATGGCGTAAGCATGGGGCATGAACCGCCGCTCCGTGTCCCGCTTTGTTTTCGCCGCCGCCTGTGCCGGGTGGGGCGTCGCGCCCGCCGCCTTCGCGCAATCCCCGGCGCCCGTCTTCGAGCCGCAGACCATCGACGACGCGATCAAGATCGGCTACGGTCTCGCCATCGGCGACGTCGATGGAGACGGCAAGCCCGACATCCTGCTCGCCGATAAAACCGACATCGTCTGGTATCGGAATCCGGACTGGCAAAAACACGTCATCGTCAGCCGCCTCAGCCTGCTCGACAACGTGTGCCTCGCCGCTCGCGATCTCGACGGCGACGGCAAGGTGGAGATCGCCGTCGGCGCGCAATGGAATCCCGGCGAGACCAGCGACGAGGCGAAAAGCGGCGGCGTCTTTTACCTGCTCCCGCCCGCCGACCGCACCCAGCGCTGGACCCCGGTGAAGCTCCCGCACGAGCCGACCACGCACCGGATGAAGTGGCTGCAAGTCGGCGAAAAAGAGTTCCGCCTCCTCGTCGTGCCCTTGCATGGACGCGGCAATCATCCTGGCCAGGGCACCGGCGCGCCCGTCAAGGTGCTGGCCTATCGCCCGCCCGCCGATCCCTCGCGCGCCGAAGACTGGACCATCGAAACCGCCGACGCCTCCTTGCACAAGACGCACAATTTCGACGTGCGGAAATCGCGCTCCGGCGTGGAGAGCTTCTGGCTCGGCGGCATGGAAGGCGTGCGGCTGGTGACCTATGAAAACGGCGCGTGGAAAAGCACGCCCGTCGAACAACCCGGCCTCGACCTCGGCGTCGGCGAGATCCGCGGCGCGGGGTCGCAGATTCTCGCCGTCATCCAGCCGATGCACGGGAATCAGGTTGCCGTGTATCACGACGACGACGGCCGCACCGTGCTCGACACCGGACTGGCCTCCGGCCACGCGCTCGTGTGCCAGCCCTTGCGCGGCGGGGGCTTTCCCGACATCGCCGCCGGCTGGCGCGAACCCGATGCGGCGGGCAAGGTCGGCATCAAGCTCTACGTCCGCGACGACACCAGCAGCGAGGAAAACTGGGAGACCCACGTCATCGACGACAACCACATGGCCTGCGAAGACCTCGCCGCCGCCGACCTCGACGGCGACGGCAAGCCCGAACTCATCGCCGCCGGCCGCGCCACCCACAACGTCATCATCTACTGGAATAAAACCGACTTCGGCCCCGCGCCGGACGCCACCCGCCCCGAACTTCCGCCCCTGACCGACGAAGAAAAAGCCCGCCTCAAGGCCCGGCAGGAAGAGCGGGCCAAGGCCGAGGAGCCGGACTGACCCCGGACTGCCGCCCGACTCGCAGGGCGCTCGGCCCGGCGCTCGGCCCGCCCCTCGTTGCCGCCTGTTTTCCTGAACGGCCTCGTTGCGAATTGGCGACGGTGCCACTATGCTGGCACCATGGCGCAACTCGCGAACACGCCGCCCCCGCTGACGGTGGATGACTATCTGGCGCTGCCGGACGCCGGCCCGCGCTATCAACTCGTCGATGGAGATTTCCACATGGCCCCTGCTCCCAGTTTTTTTCACCAGATCATCAGCGGAAATATCGAGGACATCCTCAAAACATGGCTCAAACAGCATCCCATCGGCACTGTCGTCCATGCGCCGCTGGATGCCTTCCTCACCGAAACCAACGTCTATCAGCCCGACATCCTTTTTATTTCGCGGGAGCGCTCCCACCTCATCAAGGAAAACGGCGTGCATGGCGCTCCTGATCTCATCGTGGAAATCCTCTCCCCCTCGACCGCCTTCCTCGACCTCGGCCCGAAAAAGCGCGTCTATGCGCGGTGCGGCGTGCCGGAACTCTGGCTCGTCGATCCTGTGGAGCGCCGCGTCACCGTCTATGACCTCCGCCGATCCGACTCCGAACCCGCGGCGACCTGGACCGAAGCCGACAGGTTCCGTTGCCGGTTTTTCCCCGGTCTCGAATTGAACGTCGCGGCGTTCTTCGCGGCCTGAGCCGTGACCAGGAAGAGACCGGCGCGGTCACTCCGGTGGCGGGATCAATCGGCCGGTTTCCGCATCCATCCAGCCGAGATGGATAAGCGCGTGGTTGAACGCGGCGTTTTCCTGGCGGTCGCCGGCAGTCGCAGCATGGTCGAGCCAATGTTGGGCGTCGTCCCATGCGCCTTGTTGGATGGCGTAAGCCGCGAGCGCGTAGAAGGCCGGTGACGTGGTGGCGTGCAGCAAGGGTTCGATGGTGGGCGCGGTGTCCTGCCCGGTGATCATCCGGCTCAAGAGCGCTTTCCATTGTGCGGACACCCGTTCGGCCTCGGGCAGTGTTTCCAGCACCGGAGCGAGAGTATTGGCGACCGCCTGGTAGTCGCCGCGGGCAAAGAGATCGTCCGCCACGCGCAGGGCCGCTTCGCTCTGGGCAGTCATGGTTTTGGCAGCCGAAGGCGGTGGCGGGTTTTTGATTTCTTCGAGGATCGAGGCCCGGTCCGTCCGCACGATGCGTTGCAGGAAGGCATCCATTTCACCGGTCATGTCGATGCGATCGCGTTTTATTTCGTCGGCCTGTGTTTGCAAGGCTTGCGACTCCGCGGTGGCGGCGGCGCGTTCGGCTTCGCTGAGATCGGCGTCCTGACTTCGCGCTTCGGCGAGCATCCTTTTCTGGGTTTTGACGCGATATTCGTCCGTCCAACGCTCCAGCAAGGCTTTGTGCGCTTGGAGCAACGCATTCACGCGGGCTTCGGCAATCCTGGTCCGCGGATGAGCTTGAAACGCGGCTTTGTATTGTTCTTCCTCGGCCGGGACGCTTGCCCGCGGGCTTCCTGCCAACGTGGGAAAGTGTCGGCGGATGGCTTCGGCTTCGGCCATCGCGGCACGAAAAGATGCCGGCATCGGGCGGTCGGGAGCCGACGGCGAGGCTTCCGTGCCCAGCGGAGAGAGCCGCGTGACCGGACGGGCTGATTTTGACAAAATCATGGGTAAGACCACCACCCCGGTCACAGCGAGGAGGGCGGCGACGGCCGCGAGCATAACGGGTTTCATGGTAAAAAGAGCGAGGCCGGCGCCGGCGCTGGCGAGAGTGGCCGTGCCGACGCTGCCGGCGGCGGCGGGCAACGACGCCATCACGGCCGGGAGCACGCCAGCCGGCACGGCGGCGGCGGGCAGCCCGAGCGCGGCGCCCGCGGCGGTGGCGGTGACGGCGACGCCCCGGCGGGCCAACACGGCGCGCAGGCGTTCCAGGCCGCGCGTGGCGCGCTTTTGCGCGGCGTCATCGCTGATGCCGAGGCGGCGGCCGATGTCACGGAAATCCCGCTCTTCAAGAAAGCGCAGAATCAACACCTGCCGATCGGTGGCGGGCAGCGCGTTGAGCGCGGCATCGAGATGGTCCCGCAGTTCAGGGTCTGAGCCGCCGGCCGGCGGGCGCTCCGTGCGATGGCTTTCTTCTTCGGCCACCGCCCGCTCCCGCGACCGGCGTCGGCGGCTGGAGCGCAGCATTTGCAGGGTGGTCAGGCAGGCGTGCCGATGCAGCCAGGCGGGGAGGATGATCCGGGGCGAAAACCCGCGGGCCTTGCGCGCGAGATCGGCAAAAACCGTCTGCACCACCTCCTCGGCCAACGCCCGGTCGCCTCGTCCCACGCGCAACGCCGCGTGATAGACCAAACCGGCATGGCTCTCGAAAAGCTCCCGAAACGAGACCTCGCAGCCACGCGTGGCATAGCGATGCAATCGCTGCCAGGTGGCATCGGGAGTGGGATGTGAGGCGTTCATGCGG
>CAZQUC010000155.1:0-9549 GCA_964596095.1 uncultured Enterobacteriaceae bacterium | reverse complement strand
GGCGGGTCCGTGTGCCGCGGCCAGGCGCTGTCCTCTTTCCGTGTGCTCCGTGCTCCCCCACTCAGGGGCGCGCGGCGGGCACGGGTGGCTGACAGCCCACTGATTGAGTCAGGCCCGCGCCGATTTCGCCCGGAGGCGGAAAGAGCCGCGCCGGGCCGCGGCGCTCAGGTGATGTGCCGCATTCATCCCACAGCACGTGAAAACCGGGTATCGGACCTCGGTCGGAGGAAAGCCGCTCCCAAGGGAGCGGGAGTTCCGACTTTGGGCGGAAGCGAGCACGGGCGGCTCAGGGCAGCTCTTCAGCGTGGAGGCGGAGGAAAAGCCGTGGCGTGTTTTGCGGCGTGTCGGTGGTGGTGAAAACGTGCGTGATGATGCCCCCGCCGGGGATGGCGACATCGGGCTGGAGACCGGTCCAGGTGCCGCCGCCCGTGCGGCTGGCGACGGCGGTCCACTCGCCCAGGCCGGTGCTCCGTTGCACGGTGAGCCGGACTTTTGGATCGCCCAACGCGCCGTCGGCCACGACGAGGCGGAACTTCACCGGCGACGACGCGGTGGTGAACGGCAGCAGGGTCAGGGCGCGGGCGTCGTTGAGCGCGGGTTCGGCGGCGGCGGGGTTGGCGCCGAGCGCGTATTCCACGAGATTGGGCACGCCGTCGTGGTCGAAGTCGGCGTCGTTGGCGCGGTCGCCGGTGGCGTCGGGAGCGCCGAAGTGATCCACGCGCCATTGCTGGAGCGGGGTGTAGTTCGGCAGGATGGTGACGAGAGCCCGTGGGATGCCGGGACGGCTGATGATCACCGTCCGGTCGAGGTCGTCGCCGTCAAGCAGGCGGGCTTTGATCCTCAACACGGAGAGATAGAATTTGGCAACGGAAGACTGGGCGGCGGCGACGGTGGGGTTGAAGCGGAGGCTCAGGGGCTGGGTTGCGCCACCGGCGATGGGCACGAGATTTCCCAAGACGGCGTTGTAATTGATGGTGAGGACACCGTTGTCCTCCAGCGCGAGCGGGCCGCTGCTGCCGATGACTTTGCCCTCCGCCACCAGCGAGGCGCCGGCGAGGATCTGGCTGAGTTCGGCTTTGGTGAGGGCGGAGCCGGGTTGCCACCCGTCGCCGTCCGGGACGGCTCGGTGAAGCTGCATGGACACGCTGGTGACGGCGGCTTCGGGATCGGGGAGCCAGGAAGCACCGGCCGCCGCGCCGTGGCCCTGGTGTGACGCTTCCACATTCATCACCGTGCCGCTCTGGCCGGTGGTGAGGGTGACGGCCGCCGGGCCGGACGCGACGGCGCGCAGCAGGCGGGGGAGGTTCTTCAGGAAATGCACGTGGGTGCCGGTGGCGGCGGCGACGTCGGGAAGGCCATCGCGGTTCAGATCCAGCACCTTCAGCGTGGTGAAGCCGCCGCTGTGCGTGTGGATGTCCTCGCGCTGCCAGCCGTTTTTCCAGGTATAAAGACTGAGGCCGTTGGCGGTGGCGCAGAGCACATCGGCGCGTCCGTCGCGGTCCCAGTCCACGATTTCGAGGGCGCGGATGGCGGCGGGCGGCACGCCGATGACGAGGGTGATGGGGCTGCCGGGCGTCCAGTAAGCGAGCCTGCCATCGCCACGCACGAGCACGAGTTCGTCCTTGCCGTCGGCATTGACATCGCCCCAGGCCATGGCGGGATGGTGCGGGCTGGCGGTGATGGCTTGCGTGAGTTCGCCCGCGCCGGTCCAGGCGGGATTCAGTTGATAACCACGGACGCGCAGCGTGCCGCCGTCCGCGCTGAGATAGAACGGCTCATCGCCGGGACGCGCGGTGACATTGTGGGGCCGGATGACGGCGGGCGCAGGCGAGGCGCTGTTGAGCACGTTCTGGCCGATCCAGCTATTGCCCGTGCGGTAAAGCCAGCGCAGCCGGCCGGTGGTGGCGGAGGAGGTCAGCAGATCCTGGTGACCGTCGGCTGAGCCATGCCGGGCGGCGGTGATGAGATTCACTCCCGGCAAGTCCGTGGCGATGGCGGCGTCCGACCACCCGAAGGGCGAGGCGTTGTCATTGAGCGCCAGCCGCACCGCGCCAGCCGAGGGCAGCGTGTAGGCGACATCCGGGCGGCCGTCGCGGTTGAAATCGGCCACCGTCGCGCCGCCGGGGGCGGTGTTCTGCGTGTTCTTGAAAACGGGCGCGGCGGGCACGCCACCGGCCGTGCCATACAAGACCCAGAGCTTGTTCTGCGAGGGCGTCACCGCCAGCAGGTCGTCGATTCCATCCTGATTGAAGTCCGCGGCTTCAAGCTGCGTCACGCCCGCCAGCGGATGCTGCACGCCATTGCCGGAGGGGGCCGGCGACGCGCCCGCGGCCCAGTGATGCGCGCGGTTTTCCACCAACACGAAGCTGCCGTCGATCAACGCCACCAGAACATCCACATCGCCATCCGCATCGGAGTCGGCGGCGCCCATCCCCTTCACCTCGGAAGCAAACGAGGCCAGCGTGACGGCCTCCCCAAAGCTGCCCGTGCCCGTGCCCGGGCGCATCAGCAGGCTCTTGGCACGGGCTTGCAGCAGGTCCACATGGCCGTCGCCATTGACATCGGCAAACGCCGACTCGTCGGAGAAGATGACTCCGACGCCCTTCCACGGCCAGGTAAATACGCCATCGAAGCCCCCGGCGATCGTCCCTGTCTTCTTGTTCCAGGAGACATAAGCGGCGTCCGCCAGCTCCAGCCATCCATCACGGTTGATATCCACGGGCTGCGCGCCCCAGACTTGATTGGATGGGCCGCTGGAGGCGGTGAAGCCGCCACTGCCATTGTTCTCAAAGAACCGGGTGCTGAGGTGCCAGAGATCATCATCGCCCCAGTAAGCCTGCGCGCTGCATACCAGATCGGGATCGCCGTCGTTGTCGAAGTCCCCCACGCCGACTGAGGCATCACCGCGGAACCCGGTGCTTTGCAGGGTGGTGGCAGTGGTGAATTTTCCCGTGCCATCGTTCCAGCGGATGGCCAGCGCGCCTTCCTCACGATCGGGATCCGCATTGTAATTCGAATGCTGATAAGTCACCAGCGTGGCGATATCCAGATCGCCATCGCGGTCGAAATCCCCGGCCCGCAGTTGATAGAAAGTGGCGCCTGTATTGAAGGGCGGGGCGTGCTGGAAATCCTGCCGCCAGCCCAGCGTGAAGGTGCCTCCCTCATTCAAAAACACGGCGATCGTGAAATAACCGCTCATGCCTCCCCAGGAATTGATGCGGAAAATATCCATATCCCCATCGCCATCCACATCCAGCGCCAGACCCGCCAGCGGGTGCAGGACCGCGGGAGTCCAATTCGGCAGCGTGTAAGAAGGCAAGGTGATGAGGTCGCTCCCCGGGAAGCCGGTGATAACCGTGCCGCCCGCATACCACTGGAGCTTCCCATTGCCCAGAAAATCCGCCGCCACCAACGACTGCCTGCGGTAGGAATAGGGATATTCAGTGTCGGCCTCTTTCCCCGCGCCATGGAAGCCCGCCGGCAGCGGACGTGCGACAAAGGGGGAGGCGGAGACGGTTGCCGTCCAGGCAGACGCAAGAAGAGAGAGCAGAACGATGAGTTTGAGTGTCATGGAAATGGCCGTGGTTGGTGAAGTGGTGGATGGAACGCGGTGGTGACACGCGGGAGGTCGTGCCGGTGCGCCACGGCGTTCGGGTGGCGTGGCACAGTCATCCCACAGCCCGCGGAAACCGGGTATCGGACCTCCGCCGGAGGAGAGCCGGCCCAAAGGGTGCGGGAGTTCCGACTTTGGGCGGAAGGAACGGTTCAGGGCAGCTCCCCGGCGGGGAGACGGAGGAAAAACCGCGGCGTGTGTTGCGGCATGCCCTCTGAAGAGGCGGGCCGCTCATCGTCGCGTTGGCCGTTCCTTCCGCCGCCGCCACCCACCACTTCCTGGGGCTCGTCGCGGGGGGAGCGGCCGCAGGCGGGCGAACCATCGACTCCCCCAATAGTATCATTGGCATTAACGAATGGCTGGCTTTAGCCAAGTCGGCCACCAATGGGTGACTTGCACGATCATGAACTCCGAACGACTCGCCTTTCCAACCGATGACGGTTTGTCCCTGCCCTACAAACTGTGGAACGCTGCTGGCGCGCGCCGCGCGCTGGTCCTGCTGCATCGCGGCCATGAGCACGCGGACCGCTGGGACTCTGTCATCCCGGCGCTCGGGCTGCCGGAGACGGCGATTTTTGCCTGGGAGGCCCGCGGTCACGGAGCCGCCCGTGGCCAGCCTGGTGAAGCGGCGGGCTTCATGGATTACGTGCGCGACCTGGATGCCTTCTTCCGGCATCTGCGGCAGACGCATGGCGTCACGCCCGAATCCACGGTGGTGGTGGCGCACAGTGTGGGCGCGGTGATCGCGGCGGCCTGGGCGCATGATTTCGCGCCGCGGCTCGCGGGCCTCGTGCTGGCGGTGCCGGCCTTCGAGGTGAACCTGCTCGTGCCCGGCGCGCTCACGGCCATCCGCGCGCTGCAAAAAATCAAACCGTCGGCCAGCATCCAAAGCTATGTCCGCGGTTCGTGGCTGACCCGTGACCGGCAGGCCGCCGCGGATTACGATGCCGATCCGCTGATCACGCGGGACATTTCCGCGAAGATTCTGATTGATCTCTTCGACACCGGCCGGCGCGTCATCCGCGACGCCGAAGTGCTGGACCGCCCGCTGCTCCTGCTGTCGGCGGAGGCGGACCGGGTGGTGCGCCGCGGGGCGATCGAGGCCTTTTACCGCCATTACGGCGGCGAACTCAAAGTGCATCTCACGCTCAAAGGAGCGCGGCATGGCGTGTTTCACGATCTGTGCCGTGACGAAGTCGGCGCGGCGATCCGGCGTTTTGCCGAGCGGTGTTTCGCTAGTCTGGCGCCATCGCGCCTGGAGGCGGATCTGAGTTCTCCGGCGACCCGGGCCGAATACGCGGAACTGAAAAAACCGCTGCCGGCGCCATCGGTCAAAAGCCTGTGGTATGGGATGCAGCGTGCGAGCCTGGGAACGCTGGGCCGCCTCAGCCAGGGCATCCGCATTGGTCATGCCACGGGATTCGATTCCGGGGAGTCGCTGGATTACGTGTATGAAAACAGCCCGCGGGGCAGCCTGGGCATGGGCCGGTTGATCGACCGCGCCTATCTCAACGCGATCGGCTGGCGTGGCATCCGCCAGCGGCGCGAGTGTTTGCGGCAGGCGCTGCGTCACGCGTTGGAACTGACCCGCACCGACAGTCTGCCGCCGCGGGTGATGGACGTGGCGGGCGGCGCGGGGCGTTACCTGCTGGATGCGCTGGCCGCCGAGGCGGATCTCACCGTGTTGTGCCGCGACTGGAGCCAGAGCGCGCTGGCTGCCGGACGCGCCGCCGCGCAAAAGGAGGGACTTTCTGACCGCATCGAATTCCAGCGCGGCGATGCCTTTGATGAGGAATCGCTCGCCTCCGTGATGCCCGCGCCCGGCGTCGCGGTCGTGTCCGGACTCTACGAACTGTTTCCCGACAATGAACGACTGCAACGCTCGCTGCGCGGCCTGTTCCGGGCGCTGCCGCCGGGCGGCGTGCTGGTTTACACCGACCAGCCGTGGCATCCGCAGGTGGAGATGATCGCGCGCACCCTGACCAACCGCGACGGGGAGTTGTGGGTGATGCGGCGGCGTCCGCAGGCGGAAATGGACGCGCTGGCGGAGGCGGCCGGCTTCCGCAAGGAGCGGCAATGGATCGATGACTTCGGCATCTTCACCGTCAGCCTCGCCCGCAAACCCGCCGCATGAACCGCCCGCTCCGCGAACCGGGCCTGCTGTGGCCCGCCCTGTGGCGGCTGGCGCTGGCGGGCGCGGTCTTCCTCGTCGTTTACGGAGGCTGCAATCGCTTCACCGCTAGCCGCGCGGATGTTCCCATCCTGATGTTCGAGTGGGAGCGGCACATTCCGTTCGTGCGGGAAATGGTGGTGCCTTACTGGTCGCTGGACCTGTTTTTCTGCGGCGCGTTTTTCCTGTGCGCCAGCCGGGTGGAGCTGAATCTGCTCACCAAACGGCTCATCGCGGCGATCCTCATCAGCGCCGCGGGCTTCCTGCTCTTCCCCCTGCAAATGGGCCTGCCCCGACCCGAGCCGCAGGGCTGGACCGCGCCGCTCTTCCGCGCGCTGTATGCGAATGATCTGCCCTACAACCTCGCGCCGTCGTTGCACATCAGCCTGCGCTCGTTGCTGTGGGGCTTTTACGGCGCGCATCTGTCCGGCTGGCTGCGGCGCGCCACGAAAGGCTGGTTCATGCTCATCGGCTGGTCCACGCTGCTGGTGTGGCAGCATCATGTCGTGGACGTGGCGGGCGGCTTCGTGGTCGGCTGGGCCGTCGCGGCGTTGATCCCGGATCCCCGCCAGCCCGCCATCCGTAATCCGTCGAGGAAATTGGCGGCGCGTTACGGCGTGGGCGCGCTGTTGTTTGGCGCGCTGGGGTGGATGTGGCTGGGCTGGCTCTGGCCCGCCACCGCGTGCGCCATCATGGCGCTGGCGTATGCGACGGGGCGCCCGCGGATGCTGGGCAAGGAAAACGGCACCCTTTCCGCCGGGGCGGAGTGGTGCCTGCTGCCGGTGCTCGCCGTGAGCCGCCTGGTGCAGCGGCGCTGGCGGCGTGTTCCGGGCTGGCATGAACTCGGGGACGGCGTCTGCTTCGGCCGCCGCCTGTCCGGCCGGGAGGCGCGGGAGCTGGCGCGTGGCACGCCGCTGGCCGTGCTGGACCTGACCGCGGAATCCACCGCGCCCACCGTCTTCCGCGAACACACGCGTTACCACAATCTGCCCTGGCTGGACCTCGTGCCGCCGCTGCCGGAACATCTCGACGAAGCGCTGGCCTTCATCCATCACGAGCGCGCCGCCGGACGTCGGGTGTATGTGCATTGCCAGCTCGGCTTGCAGCGCTCCGCGCTCGTGGCCGCCCGCTGGCTGATCGCCACGGGCCGGGCGCGTGATGCGGAGGAAGCCCGGGCCATCATCCGCCGGATCGAACCGCGCGTGGTGCTGCCAACGGCCCGGGAGCCAGGCAGCGGAAGGACGGGCCATCATCCTTGATGGGCGCGCCGGAGAGGCGTCCGCTCTTTTCGCACCGGCGGCCCCTTTGCCGCTGGAAAATATCAAACCATATCACGAATGGATGAAAAACGGGGCGATTTGATTCTGCCATCCGATCGCCGCTTTTGGTATCAGGGCTCGGAGGCTCCCAATCGGGAGCGAAATTCGTCCGCGATGGAGTGCATGTCGTCCTCGTTCCGGCCAAAGCGCAAGATAACGCAGTGCCACGAGCCAACCATCGCCTCGATCACACAGTGGCCCTCGCTTCGCAGCCGATGGATCAAACCCGTCGGGTGACGCGTGGTCCAGATCGAAGCGCCATCGCCGCATGTGACGGCGTGCTGGGTCGCCGCCACTTCGGATAAGGCCCATCCTTCCAGGGAATCCTCGGGAGGTGGCCCCATGATGAAAAAACCACGCTGTTCCGTGGCCACCCGCGTGAGGTGTTCGGCCAGCTTCACGCTTACATGCTCGTTTTGGGACATCAATGGATTGTTCGTTTCAGGCTCGTTGTGCGGCCTTGTGCTCGGCTGCTTGTCGCTATCGAAAGACTTCTCACATCGCGATGGAGCATTAACGGTCGGACCGGGAGCCTCAGTCTTCATCGACCGGATGTGTCGCAGAGCCGTTGTGGCCGAGGCGGAGAAAGACGCAGTGCCACGAGCCGAAACGCCCTTCCACCGCCCGGTGGCCCTCGCGCTCCAGCCGATGCCGCACGCCCGCGATGTGGCCCGTCGTCCAGATGGTCGCGCCATCGCCCGAGGTCACCGCTTGCTGGCACGCCGCTCCTTCCGAAAGCGTCCAGCCCTCCAAATCATCGACCGGCGGCGGTCCGACGACGAAGAAACCCCGGCAGTCCGACGCGACCCGCGCCAGACGCTCCGCCAGCTTCCCGGTAATGTGTTCCTGCTTTGGCATCACATCATGAATGGACCAACCACACGAATTGACTCCCCCTCCTGGAGAGGGGTTCCGGGAACGGCAGCGACCGGAACAACATGGACCAGATGTCGTCCCAGCCGTCGTTGTCGAGGTCGATGATCTTTCGTTCCGTGGCCTGACCAAACGCGGCAGAGGGCGAAAAGCCCAGCAACAGGAGGAGCAACAGTCATACGGCTGTGGTTTTAAGTTGATGCGAAGTGAGTGGAGAAGATAAAAACATCGAAATAAGCGTGTTTTTTTGTTTGAGTGACTGGATTTAGTGGTTGAGTATTAATTTTATGAATATTAAATAAGCAAGGCACCATGAATTGAAATCATGGTTGGTTGCCTCAACCGGGATGCTGCGGGAGGGGTAAACAGCAAAGAGCGCGGACTTGTCCACGCCCCAACTCCAGGCACCGCGAAGCGCCTCGTCAAAGAAGCGCGTCCAAGCCGCGCCATTCGGCGCGACGGCTCTGATTCTTTGACTGGGCCGAGTGAAATTCGCGGTTTCGGAGTTGGCCCGGAAGCCCTTTGGTCGCAAAGGGTTCGCTGTGTTGGTTGAAGTCTTACTGCACCGTTTGGAAAAAAATCGCGGGTTGGCGTGAGGGGGGATGCTTATCACTATGCCTATTCCGCAATGATGTGAAGGGAAAAATTAATCATTACATTGTATGATCATATGGCATGAAGAATAATGTATTTTCATCCATGTGATCCTAGCTCCCGGTCTTCGTGTGGAACGATAAGGCTCTCCTCAGATTCCAAGTTCCGCGGCGAGCGCCGCTTGTTAAGAAGTATGGCGTATTAAACGATGTCGTAGCCGCGAGTCCGTGGATGGGCGTCCTCACTTCCGCCCCGGCGCGCTGAGAATCTCCAGCGCGCGCAACCCGGCGGCGGTGCGGCTTTCCACGCCGAGCTTTTGAAACACGCTGCCGAGGTGCTGCTTCACGGTCTTTTCGCTCATGCCGAGGATGGCCGCGGTGTCGCCGTTGCTTTTGCCCTGGGCGACCCAGAGGAGCACTTCCGCCTCGCGCGGCGTGAGACCCAGCGCGTGCTGGAGCGGCTCGTGGCTGGAGAAGTCGGGGTTGAATCCCGCCTGCGCCGCCGCGGCTTTGAGCTGTTGCTCGTGCGCCTCCACGCGGGCCAGCCGCGCCTGCACCGCGGCCAGCAGATCGTCGCGGCTCACGGGCTTGGTCAGATAATCGTCCGCACCGAAGTTCATGCCGAGGCGCAGATCCTGACGATCGCCTTTCGCGGTCAGGAAAATAAACGCCGTGGTGGCGAGCGCGGGATCGGCGCGCAGCGCCTGCACGACGCTGTAACCATCCATCTCCGGCATCATCACATCGCAGAGCACGAGATCGGGCCGGTGCTTGTGCGCGAGTTCCAGGCCGAGCCGGCCGTTTTCGGCGGAGACGACCTCGAAGCCCTCCATTTGGAGCATCAGGCTGATGTTCCGCCGCATGGGGGCTTGGTCTTCGATGACGAGAATGCGTTTGCTCATGATGGGCTGAAGAATGGAGCCACGATGCGGCTTCGCGCCATCCGCCGAAAGTCGGAGCTTTGATCCCGGCCCTCGGCGT
>CAZQUC010000154.1:0-9561 GCA_964596095.1 uncultured Enterobacteriaceae bacterium | reverse complement strand
CGTGAAATTGCCACATCATCTCCTCGCCCGCATCATCCACACGCTGCACGACATCTTCGTCGCCGGCCATCCGGCCGAAACGGCGGTGGCGCAGGCGTTGCGTGAGCATCAAAAATGGGGCAGCCGCGACCGGCGTCTGTTCGCGGAGAGCGTGTATGAGATCGTCCGCGCGCGGCGATGGTTCTGGCATCTGGCGGGACTGCCGGCCGCGGAATACGACGTGCCGGAAGCGCAAACCGAAGCGCGGCTCTGGGCGGTGTGGGCGGCATATTGGCTGACCTCGGCGCCGGAGACGGCGGAGGCGACCGCACCCCCCGTGCCGCGCGCCTTGCCGGACATTCCGGAACTGGCCGGCTTCGATCCCGCCACCCCGGCGCGGCAGGCGCAGGCGGACGTGCCCCCGACCGTGCGCGAATCCTGGCCCGATTGGCTGGACCAGCGTCTCGCGGAGGAGTTGGGCGAGACCTGGCCCGCGACGCGGGCGGCGCTGAACCACCCGGCTTCGGTGTTCCTGCGGGTCAACACGCTGAAAACAAAAAAGGTCCAGTTGCAACTGCGCCTCCTCGGCGAAAGCGTGCTCACCGACGAGGTGCCGGGCGTGCCCACCGCCTTGCGTCTGCGGGCGCGGGCCAAGGTGGCCTCCACGGCGTCTTTCAAAGAAGGACTCTTCGAGTTGCAGGACGCGGCCTCACAGCAGATCGCACCCCTGCTCCAACCGCAGCCGGGGCAGACGGTCATCGATGCCTGCGCGGGCGCGGGCGGCAAGGCGCTGCATCTCGCCGCGCTCATGAACAATGAAGGAAAGATCGTGGCCGTCGACCCGCACGGCGGTAAATTGGCGGAGTTGCGCCGACGGGCCGCGCGGGCCGGCGTCTCGATCATCGAAACCCGGGAACTGCCGCCGGAGGATGACGACGCGACGACGATCGACGCCGCCGACGCCGTGCTGCTGGACGTGCCGTGTTCCGGCCTCGGCGTCATCCGCCGCCGCCCGGATACCAAGTGGAAGCTGGACCCGGAGGGTCTGGAACGAGTGATGGCCGTGCAGGCCGGGTTGTTGCGGCGATGGAGCGGCCGCGTCAAGCCGGGTGGTTGCCTGGTCTATGCGACGTGCTCGATCCTGCCCTCGGAAAACCAAGGGCAGGTCCGGAGTTTTCTCGCGGAGCAGGCGTCGGCATCGCCGGCCTGGACGCTGGAAGAAGAAATCTCGCTCGATCCGGCGGCAACGGGGTTCGATGGTTTTTACGCGGTGCGGCTGCGGCGGACGGATGGGTGAGAAAAAGCCTGATTTTTTTCCTCCGCGGACACGCATCCCGTGTATGAAATGAATGTTTCCCCGATGCCTGCCGCTGAAAGAACCGAATGGATCAAGGTGTGGTGGCCCGCCGTGTGCGTGCGCGTGCAGCGGCCGGTGGCGGGCGTGCGGCTGGAGCCGGACATCGTCGGCCGGATCGCGCGGGAAGTGATGCTATCGTTCTTCGAAGCCTTTCCCGAAGGACCGGATTCCAAAGAGGCCGCGCTCCACTGGCTGGCCTCACGCGCGGCCCCCCGCGCGCTGGTGTGGCTCGCGGCCGAGCGGCAACGCACGGGCCAGCCGGAGGTGGGCCGCGATCCCGACGGCACGTGGTGGGAGAAAAATCCCGACTTCGACGACTTGCGCCGCCGCACCGCCGACGGCGCGTTGACCTCGAAGGCCTGGGGCGAAACCAGTGTCATCCTGCGGCGGCGCGCCCTGCCGGCGCTGGCGCGGGCCGGCGTGTCGGAGGACGACGCGGAGGACGTCTTCATGGAAGCGCTGGCCGAACTGACCCAAGCGCGCAGCGACGGCACGGGGCCGCTGGAAAAAATGACCGTGTTCGAGGAATTGCCGCGCTTCTTCGCCACCATGGCCGAGCGGCGCGGCATCTCGTGGCAGCGCAAACTTTCCGCCCGCAAACGCCAGGCCACCAACCCCGCGCTCGCCGAGCCGCTGGACGCGCCGGACAGCCCCATCCTTCGCACCTTGGCCGATCCGCGCGTTGGGGGCACGGCTTCGGCTTCCGCCCCGTGGGCCAATGCAACCTTCGACCGCATCTTCGCCGCCAGCCGCGCGGTGCTCAGCAAGTTCGAGTGGCATCTGGTCGTCGCGCTCTTTGTCGAAGGCACCCACACCCGGCTGGACCTCGCGGAAGACCCGTGGGTGCTGGGGGAATTGGGCGTGACCCCCGCCGATTCGGAATCGAAACGCCGGCGTCGGCTCAATCTCTTCGTCGAGGAGGCGCTCGCCAAACTGGGCCGCCATCTGGAAACCTGCGACTTGTAAACGCGAACCATTTTTCAAAAAAATCGCCAATCGGCCCGAAAAACGGCGATGTTTCCCGGTGACACCATGAGCCAGTCATTACAGCCCAGCCGCCCCACGGAGGAAGCGCTCGCGCTCCAGGCCGAATGGCGCGAAACGCCTCCCACTCCGGCGCGCGCCGAAGCGGAGCACGCCCTGGCATGGCTTTCCCAAGCCGCCGCCGACACCACGCGCCCGCCCGCAAAGGACGACGTGCCGCCGCTGCCCGACGACCTGCGCGCGAAGTGGGAGGGAATCGCCGGCGCGGTGGCCCCGCCGCGGGTGACGCCCGTGGTCTCGCGGGAGAAATCGGCCGCGCCGTCTCGCTGGCGCCGGCTGGTGGAAACGTGGCTGACGCCGCGCGGGCTGGCTTACGCCGGCGGCGCGTGTGCCGCGGCGCTCGCGCTGGGGCTTTTCCTCGCGCATGAATTCGGCACGCCGGGCGGATCGGAGGGCGCCACCGGTGGCCCCACCGTGATCCGCGGCGGCACATCGGGCGTGGATGACGGCGCGCCCGCGCCGGTGCTACTCGTCGTGCCCGAAACGCTCGCGACGGCGGCCGAGGCGGCGGAGGAGGAATTGGCCCGCGCCTTCCCCGAACGGGAAATCTCGCGTGTGGACACCTCCGACGCCGCGATGGCCGCGGCGGAATTAAGGCCGCGCCTCGTCATCATCGATCTTTCCACCCGCACGGTCACCGCCTGGAGCGGCGGCGAGCTTTCCGCCACCTTCGCCCTCGGCGACAGTGGCTCCGTCATCAGCCGCCTGGAGGATGCGGACGAGAAATTGGAGACGGACCCCCGGCCCGAGCGTTGATCTGCGACGATGACGACCCGGCGCTTTTTTTCCCCGATCGCTCAACCGGTCCTCGTCATGGCTCTTTTTCTCAACACCACGGTCGCGGAAAGGGCGGAAGAGGCCGAAGGGGGCGCGGGCGTCCCGCCTGCCCGACTCGATCTCATCGACGCCCGCACCGGCGAACCCGCCACCTTGCCCGCCCCCCAAGCCTTGGACACCCGCCTCGCACCATGGCTCGCTACCGCCGCCACCGCCGAAGGCGCGGAGCGGATCGTCGATGAAATCCTCGACCATTGCCGCGCGCACGGCCGGCCGGTGATGGAAATCGCCGCCGAACCGTTTTCCCCGGAAGAAGGCGTGCTGCGGCTGCAAGTCTTCCCCGGCCTCATCAGCGGCATGAGTCTCGCCGGCGGCTCGGCCTGGATGCGGGAGGCGGTGGCGGATGATTGGGCCCGGAAAATCGGCCGGCCGCTCGATATGAACGCGGTCGAGGAATGGCTCGACTGGACGCATCGCAATCCTTTTCACCAGGCCACGCTCTCCTTCACGCCCGGCGCGGAGCCGGCCACGGCCGAGGGCTTGTTGACGCTGCACTCCGAGCGAACCTTCGGCTTCTACACCCAATGGCGGAACGACGGCGTCGAGCCGCTGGGCCAGCATCGGTTCGCCGCCGGCGTGGAAACGGGCGACCTCTTCGGCTGGCCCGTCTATATCGCTGCCGAAGTCCACGCGGACGACAGTTTTTCCGACAGCCTTGGCGGGCGCGGGTTGGCGCGGTGGTTCCTGCCGTGGCATCATGAGTTGCGCCTCTCCGGCGGCGCGGCGCGCGTCGATCTGGATGACTTGCTGCCCGGCTACGATTTGACCTCCTCGCTCCGCACTTGGGATTTTTCCGCACGTTATCTCTGGCCGCTGACCGCCCCGGACCGCCCCCGGCCCGGTGGCTGGAAACTGGAAGCCGGGCTGGGCGTGGATTACCGCCGGACGAAGTCGGGCGTGTCGCTGGCCGGCCTGACCGTGGAAGGCACCGCCGACACCGCGCACCTCGCCGTCGAACTCAACGCCGCGCGTCGCGGGCGGACCAACCACACCGTGCTCGCGTGGCAAGGGTTCTACAGCCCCGGCCACGTCACCGGCCGCGACACCGACGCCGCGCGCTCCGAATTGCGCGTCGGCGCAGAGGGCGATTACGTCGCGGGCCGGCTCGATCTCTGGTCGCACCAGTCCCTGCCCGGCGGATGGGCGCTGGACCTGCGCGCCACCGGCCAATGGTCCGAGGCGCCGCTACTCGCCACCGAACAACTCGCGCTCGCCGGTTCCCATGCCGTGCGCGGTTACGACGAGGCGGCGGTGCTCGCGGATTCCGGCGCGTGGGCGCGGTTCGAGGCGCACGCGCCGGTGTGGACCACCTCCATTTTCGCCCGCCCGTTCGGGGCGAAAGCGCTCGCCTTTTTCGATGCCGGCTGGGGCCGCGACGCCGTCAGCCACGATACGACCACCCTCGCCGCCGCCGGCCTCGGGTTGCGCGTCCAATGGACCACCCGTGCCTCGCTGGCCTTGGACTATGGCTGGCGGCTGACCGAACCGGGCGGCCGCGCCCACGTCGCACTGCGCGTCGATTTTTGATATTTTCCCCTCCATTTTTTCGTAAAACCCTCCTTCGCCCACCCTTTCCCACCTTTTTCCCATGCCCATCACATCCAGCCAGATTCCCGGAAGCCGCCGCCTTGCTCCATGGAGCGGCGTCCTCCGCCTGGGCGTGGCTCTGGCACTGCTGGCGCTGACGCTGGGAACGCTGCGCGCCCAGGAAAACATGGCCCGCTACTACATCAACTCCCCGCAACCGAACCAAAACTCGCTGGGCGAACTGGCCGCCTTCATCACCGAATTGACCCGCCCCGGCCCGGCCGGCACCGGACTCGTCACCATCGTGTTTTATCCACAATTCGGCGTCAGCGCCGTAGTGGCGATCCTCACCCCGACCCAGCGGGATGTCACCGCTCGCCGCGGTTACGATCTGCATCTGGATTTCCTCGTGCGCCCCAACGACACGGAAACCTGGCCCTTGAACCACTGGACGCCGCTGCCGCCCGCCGCCACCGCGCCCGCGCCGATCGGCCTGCCCGTCGTGTATGTCGTCGATTCGGGCATCAATGACAAACACACCGAGTTCCAATATATCGGCCGCAACGAGTATCTGACCTTCCTGCCCGGCACGTCGTTCGGGATCAACCATAACGCCAATCCCCCGGAACTCCTCTCGCCGTATGTCGATCCCTCCGACCACGGCACGCGCGTGACCGGTTGCCTGGGCGGACGGACCACCGGCCTGCTCGGCGCGCTCGGCGGGCGGGCGCAGGTCAAGTCGATCAACATCTACGACTCGCCACCACAGGCCGGCACCTTCGCCAGCCAGGCGATCCAAGGCATCCTGCAAGCGGTGACGGATCACCAAACGCGGAAGGCGCAGCCCTATTTGCGGAACCATGCCAGCGTGCTCGTCTTCGCGCACTCCACGGAGGCCGCCGCCGGACGCATGGCGGCCTTGGACAATGCGGTCCTCACCGCCTGGCGCGAGGGCCTGCACGTCATCCTCTCGGCAGGCAACCAAAACGCGCTCGCCGCACAAGTCTCACCGGCCGGAGCGGCTTGGGGGCATGTCCCGATCCGCAGCACACCGGTCCGATTTTGGGACGGCCTGCCGCCCGCCGGGGCCACCTATTATCGCGCGGAAGATGCCCTGCTCGTCGTCGGCGCCGCGCAGTCGAATGGCAAGTCGGTCATCCGCTGGCCCCAGTCGAACATCAACACCGCCACCGTCGATGCCATCGATCTCTTCGCGCCCGGCGCGGCCATCAGTTGCCCCTCGGGCCTGAGCAATCTCATTTACGTCAATGCCTCCGGCACCAGTATGGCCGCCGGCTTCACCGCCGCGCTCACCACGTGGGCGGTGGCCCGCTGCCCGTGGGCGCGGCCGGCCCAGATCCGCAAGGTGATCCGCGACGCCACCGTCGGGGTCGGCGACATCATGGTGGCGCCGACCACCGGACTGCCCACCACGCTCGATTACGCCGCGTGGATCGAGCACTATTTCCCGGCCGCCTTCCACACGCCCGCCGAGCGTCATCCGGAGGGCGATCCCGACGGCGATGGCGTCGCCAATTTCGTGGAATATCGCTGCGGCCAGGATCCGCGCTTCCGCGACGCCCATCTTGCGCCCACCCTTACGGTGACGCCCGGCGCGCCGGCCAGCCAGATCACCGTGCGCATGCCGGTGGCCAGCTACCTCGGGCCCAGCCCGCAGGTCAGTTGGGAACTGCAACTGTCCGACTCCCTGAGCGGCTGGGTCGCGTTGCCCGTCTCGACCGCTAACGAAAACGGCCTCGTCCTCAAGGAAGGCGATGCCCGCGTCGTCGAATACACCGCCAACGGCCCGCCCGTGCCCGGCCGCGCCTATTTCCGCCTCCGCTTCTCCGCCGCCATTCCGCCGCCGTGAGGCAAAGAAAATAGGGGATGGCATGAGCGGTGTTTTGCTCGCGCTGGCGCGGGTCCAGCTTAGAGATGCGGGCGTGAAAAAGCTCGTCCTCGTTTCCCTCCTCGCCAGCGCCACCGTCTTCTCCGCCCGCGCGGCCGCGGAATCGTCGGAGAATTGGATATGCAGTTGTGGCAAGCACCACTTCATGCCCGCGCCGCGCGGAGATCTCCCCGGACGCAAATACGCGCGGGACAAACTCGTCGATGTCGAGCACCTCAAACTCGACGTGACGCCCGACTTCAAAACGCGGTCCGTCGCCGGCACCGCGACGCTGAGCTTCTCGCCCATCGCCCGCCCGCTGCCGGAATGGAAACTCGATGCCGTGGATCTCGATGTTTCCAAGGTCGAAGTCACCGGCGCGGAACTGGCCGAGTATCAGAATACCGGCGAGCATCTCATCATCACCTTCCGCTCTCCCGTGCCCGCCGGCGCCAAGGCCTCGGTGACCGTCACCTACCGCTCGCAGCCCGAGGAACGCGGCCTCTACTTCCGCACACCGGAAATGGGTTACCCCGCCACCGACACCCAGCTCTGGACCCAGGGCGAGGCGGAGCTGCACCGCTTCTGGTTTCCGGGCTACGACTATCCCAACGAGCGATTCACCAGCGAGGTCATCTGCCATGTGCCGGAAGGCATGGAGGCCATCTCCAACGGCAAGCTTCTCTCGCAAAAGAAAGGTGCGGACGGCTTGGTCGCCTGGCATTGGTTGCAGGACCAGCCACACGTCAATTATCTCGTCGCCCTCGCCGCCGGGTATTTCCATAAGATCGAGGACAAGCACGGCGATCTGCCGCTGGCCGTCTTCGTTCCGCCTTCGGACCAGGCGCACATCGCCAATACCTTCCAGGACACCAAAAAGATCATCGCCTTTTTCGAGAAGGAAATCGGCGTGCCCTTTCCCTGGGCGAAATATTACCAAGTGTATTGCCATGACTTCGCGGCCGGCGGCATGGAAAACACCAGCAGCACCTTCATGGCCCAGAACATGATCTTTCCGGACGAGACGGAGCAGTTGGACAGCGTGCGCCGGCTCGACGCGCATGAGACGGCCCACCAATGGTTCGGCGATCTCGTCACCTGCCGCGACTGGTCGCACCTGTGGCTGAACGAAGGCTTCGCCAGCTACTACACCAATCTCTACGACGGCGAAAAATTCGGGTCCGACGGCATGGCTTACGGCCTGTGGCGCGAGGCCCAGCGTGTCATCGGCTCCGCGCCCGACACCAAGCCCATCGTGTGGCGCGACTACGGCGATCCCATGCACCAGTTCGACTACCGCGCCTATCCCAAAGGCTCGTGGGTGCTGCACATGATCCGCTCCCAGCTCGGACCGGAGTTGTTCCGCAAAGCCATCAAGTCCTACCTGGAGGAGCATCGCTACGGCATCGTCACCACCGAGGATCTGCAAAAGGCCCTGGAAGAAACCAGCGGGCTCAGCTTCGACCGATTCTTCGACCAGTGGGTCTATCATGGCGGCGTGCCGGAGTTGGCCGTCGATTATGCCTGGGACGGCCGGGCCAAGCAGGTCAAACTGACCATCAAACAAACACAGAAAGTCACCGACGAAGTGCCCGTGTTTCATTTCCCGCTGCCCGTGCGGTTCACGTTGCCCGAAGGCAAGATCGTGGAAGCGACCTTGGACGTGGAAGACGCGGCGGAGGAATTCTACATCCCGCTGGCCGCCGCGCCGGAACTGGTCCGGCTCGATCCCGGCTTCACCGTGCTGGCCAAGATGTCGTTCACCCCGCCCGGCGATCTCCTCAAACGCCAGCTCACGCAAAGCGACATGATCGGCCGCCTGCTCGCCGTGCAGGCTTACGGCGACAAAAAAGACGACGACTCCGCGAAGTTGCTCGGCGGCGTGCTGACCAACGACCCCTTCTGGGCCGTGCGCGAGGAGGCGGTGCGGGCCTTGCGGAAAATCGACACCGGGGAAGCGCGCCGGCAATTGCTGGCCGCACCCGCCCAACCCGACGCCCGTGTCCGCCAGGAATGGGTGCGAGCGCTCGGCGCGCTCTTCACATCGGAAAGCCAGGCACGCCTCATCCGCCTCAGCACCGAGGAGAAAAACCCGGAAATCCTCGCCACCATCGTGGCTGCGCTCGGCGCGGTGCCGGAATGGCCGGCGGCGGATTTTCTGGCCAAGGACAGTTGGCGCGAAGCCGTCTCCGCGGCCGCCATCCAGGCCTTGCGCGCGCAGGACCAACAAACCGCCGCGCCCGCCGTGCTCGCCCGGCTCCAGGCCGCCGGCTCCCGCTACCGCACCCGCGATTACGCCGCCGCACTCGACGCCCTGGCCTTTCTCGCGCGCAACCAACCCGACCGCGGCGAAGTGCGGCGTTTTCTCACCGGCCATCTCACCCACGCTCGCGACAGCTACCGCGCCGCCGCTGCCAAGGCCCTCGGCACGCTCGACGATCCCGCTGCCCTCGCCGTGCTCCAGCCCCTCGCCGCCCGTCCCGCCACCCGCCGCGATCCGCTCAAGGACGCCGCTGAAAAATCCATCCAACTGCTCCAATCGCGCCAAACCGGCGCCCCCTCCTTGCAAAACCTCGTCCAGCGGTTGCAAGAGCAACAAAAGCGTCTCGACGAACTCCAGGAAAAATTGCAGAAGCTGGAGAAGAAAACCGAGCCGGTGAAGGTGGAGGGGGAAAGATAGGAGGATAATGAGATAGTGGCCCGTGGGTCGGAGCGTCAGCGCGAGCCCAGCGTCTGGAGTGCGGATGGCTTGCCTCCGCTCTGCGGGGGTGAGGGGCTTGCCCCTCGTGGCGGGCGAGGTCGATCGGTCGTCGCCGGGGCCCGCCTCGAGAAATTCGATTACCCGCTCCCCGTTTTCGACTCACCGGCAAGCCGGTGAGATCAAAAGCGGAGGCAAGCCTCCGCACTCCAGACTGGATTCCCGAATCCT
>CAZQUC010000153.1:0-9577 GCA_964596095.1 uncultured Enterobacteriaceae bacterium | reverse complement strand
ACCGTCCTGATCGGCGTCTTCCGCGGGATCGGTCAGGCCATGGGCCAGCAGCCAGACCGGGAACGAGCCGGCCAGATGGGCTTGGCCGGGGCTGCCGCCCACGGCGGTGGAGGCCTGCCAGGACGACGCCAAGCCCCACCGGCTGCGTTCGTCCACGAGGAAATTTGATCCGATGAATTCCAGCGAGCGCCCCGCGCCGGCGGCGGCGGGGAACCATGACGGATCGTAGCGGAATCGTTGGATCAATGACTCGTAAGGCAAGGGCAGCGCCAGGGACAACGCCTCCCCGGAGTTGTCGAGCTGTCCGCCATACGGTCCGGTCACGGCCACGGCCGTGCCATACAGGGATTGGAACGCTGCCACGTTTTTCGCCACCACCATGCGTCCCAGCGGCGGCAGGGTCATCGCGGGAAAGACGAAGTCGATGCCTTCGGTGAAGCGCACGCCCGTGAGATCGAGCGTCAGGTCGGGACTCAGATTGACCAGTTCGACAAACTCGAAGTTTCCGCCTTGGGGCGGATCGAACATGATCTCCGTCACACGCAGCCACGCCGTGAGGGCTATCATGCGTTCGCGTTCCGGGTCCGGCGCGCCGGGCGTGACGTTGACGTGCCGCGCCTCCAGAGCCACGGAGAAGACAATATCGCCGCTGGAGGTATCGTCCTGATGCACTTCGGCGGCGAGGGTATTCGCGCCGTTTCGCAACACGCCGACCGGCAGTTCGATCAGGCGGTTGTTTTCCGCGACGGCATTGCCTACCGCCGAGGTGGCCCGCGCGTTCCACGGGAAAGGGGAAGTTCCGTTCATGCTTTTGCGGTCGATTTCCACGCCATTGAGATAGAGCGCGTAGCCGTCATCGATCCAGCGTGACAACCGGAGTTGCGGGATGTCGTCCGCCGGGCCGGCAAAGTCGAAGGTCGTGCGGAAATAGTAAGCGAGACGACGGGACTGGTAGGTGCCGAGCGCGCCGAAATCGGTCCCGAAAAACGGCGGCGTGCCACGCACGGGATGGCTGATGTTGGCGAAATCCTGATCGCGTCCCAGCGGCGCGCCGCCTTCCGGCCAGCCCGTTTCCAGATACCCCGGCTGCCACCAGCGCCGGCCGGCGGCGTCGTTCGGCGGCACGTCGTCCGCTTGGTCCTGATACCGCCAGAGCGCGTCGTGCCCGAGCAGGGGAAAGTTCGTGGTGGTGACCACCGGCAGCACGCCGTTGGCATTGGTGAGGCCGAAACTCGGGAGATCGAGCGCCTGAATGGTGACGCCTCCGTCTGGCAACCGGCCCGTGCTGACGTCCGCCGCGGCGTGACCGATGGCCACGTGGTCGAGCGGCTGTCCGTCGGGGGCGCTGAAGACCAGCCAATCATAAAATGCGCCCAGCCGGAACGGGAGATGATCGGCCTGCGGCGAATCCCCCACATCGTCGGCTTCCAGAACCACAAAGCCGCCGGGCGCGATGAAGCTGAGCGGAGGCAGCGCTTGGGCGAGCGGCCTCGCCGGGTCGTCGCCCAGCCAGCACCCACCGATGTCGGCGGGAAAGGAGCCGGGATGGTAAAGCTCCACCATGTCCTCGCGGAAGCTTTGCTCATGCGCGGCCAGCCATTCGTTGATGACAACGCGGGAGGGGGCGTCGGTGGGGTGGGGGACATTGGCCGTTCCGGGCGTGGGGGTGTTGAGCCGCCACCGGTCGTCGGCGGGGTCGCGGCCGATCGAGAGGTCGGCGAGTTGGAAGCCGAAGCGGACCCGGTCGATCACGCCGCCGCCTGCCGCGGCCGCGCGGGTGAGCACGACTTCCTCACCGTCGTCATCCAGGGCGAAGCCGGTGTAATGTTCCGCGCCGTCACCGCCGGATGCGGCGTTGACCACGAGATACCCGCCCGGCGGCAGCACCGTGCCCGCGGGAAAGAGGAATTTCCCAGGCTGGGCCGGATTGTCGGTCAGTCCCCAGCCCGCGAGATCGACCGCCGCCGCACTGGGATTGTGCAGCTCGATGAAATCGGGAAACGCGCCGCCGCTGGTGTAACTTCCCGTGTTGTGCGCGAGAATTTCGTTGAGGCGCACCGGCGGCGCGAAGGTGGGATCGACCGTCCAGGTGACAACCGTGGGCGCCGGTTGCCAGGACAACCCCGCGGCATTGCCGGAATCGTTTTTGCCCCACACGCGCAGGGTATGGGGGCCGGGAGCGAGGTTGCTCAGCACCAGCGGCGCGGCGATGGGAAGATCGCCGCTTGCCGGGCCGCCATCCAGGCTCCAGCGGTAATGGGTGAAGCCGTAAGTGAAGCCGGGAAACGTGGACGCCGCCGGCGCGAAGGTTCCAGCGGGGCCGAAGGTCAATGTGGCGGAGGTCGCGTTCGTCACTCCGGCCGGCGCGCCCGTCACTTGCACGCCGGTGGCGGCGAGTCCGCCCCAGTCGGAGCCGCCCGGTCCCTGCCCGCGGCCCGGCGCGTCGGGGCCGAGCCCGAAGGCGGCGCGCGCCTGTTTCCACAGACGTTGGTAATCGTCGGCGCGGTGGACGTGCTCATACCGCAGCGCGGCCAGCGCCCGGTCATCCAGCGCGGGACGCCCGACCAGGTTGTTGCCACCGGGGCCGTCCCAGGGCACCGGCAGCACGTTGTCGGATATCTCCACATGCAACCTGGCGGCGTCGTAGTTCGCGGTGAGCGCCTGGGCGTCGGCGATGATGTTATAGCGGATGAGCGCGCCGCTTCCTCCGCTCGCCGGCGGCAACTGCGCGTGGTTGTCGGAGAAGTTGAAGACGGCGATGTCCTGGCCGACGCCCGGGTAGGCCGACGCCGCGGTCACGCCGGCGACCGTGTTGTGCAGAAAGACGAACCGCGCGGCGCGGGTGTTGGCGGCGTCATCCCGGCCCTTGGCCAGCACGGCATGGTCCACGTGGTAAAACAGGTTGCCGTAGATCGTCCATTCCGACGGCTCGTTGTTGGAGCCGTCGTTGCCGCCGGAAATCGCGCTGCCGCTGTCGGCCAGATTGGAGCGGGCCGCGTCGGCGTGGCAGTTGAGGAAAATGTTTCCGCTGATGAAGGCGTCGGTGTTGTCGAGATCGAGATGATCGTCGGTGGCGGCGGTGAAGATGTTGTCGAGGACTTGCAGGACCGCGCCAGGCCGGTTGCCGCCGGTGAAGTCGATGATGTCATTGGCCCCGTAGGTGTGGCCGAACAAATTGCGCCGCAGGATGGCGTAACCGGTGGCGGGGATGCCATTGCGCCCGTGCAGCATTTCCGGGCGGACGTAACTCCCGCGGTTAGGATCCTCCGCGGAGGGCGGCCAGCCCGCGGGTGGACTGTAAGTTTCGAAGTAACTGTCTTCGCAAATAAAGGAACTGTGATCCCATTCGATGTATTGCACATCAGTCTTCGTCCAGGTGCAGTGGCTGAAGAGCATGACGGAGTCCTCGCAACGCAGGCCGCGTGCGCCGCCGAAATACTCGAAGTCGCACCACACGAAGCGCTGCTCGAGCGCCGCGCCGCTCAGGGTGATGACCCCGGCCAGCCCGGCCGAGCCCGGCTCGCGGCCGAAGCGAATCCGCTGGTAACGCGTGCCCTCGGCGAGCAGCCGTCCGGTCCCGGTCACATTCAACCCCACGCCGTTGGCGAAATAAACCGTCGCGCCGGGTTCGATCGTGAGCGTCACGCCATTGCCGATATTGAGCGTCGAGGTGAGGAGATACGGCCCGGCGGCGGCGGTCCAAGTGACGCTTTGCGCGAGAGCGCCGCCTTTCGCTGTAGGCGCGCGGGAGGTGTTCCACACGTCCAGCCAAGCGTAACGCAGATGCCCGCCCTCGGCGTCCACTTCCTCGACTTCGATGCGGTTGAGACCGGGCTGCAGGCCGGTGACGATGCCGGAGTAAGTCCGCGCGCGGAGGTTGATGGTCGCCGGTTGCCCGTTGACGAGGACTTGCGCCGCGCGCAGGCCGTCGAAACCACCGGTGATGGTGGCGGTGGCGGCGGTCGTGGCCCGATAACCGGACTCCAACGGCAGGTTGGTGGTGGCGGTGAGCGGCCGGGAGATTTGCGAAAGAATGTCCGCCCGGCGGGCCTGCATGAAGGCGAGAATGGACTCGCGGACGGGCGCGATGTCGGCTTCCGGCCAGCCGCCGCGCTCCCATTCGGCCGCCGCCAGGGCCTCGAATTTTCCCTCCGCGAACGGGCCGGCGGTGAGCAGCCGATGCAGTTGCGCGTAATATTTTTGCAGCACCTCCGGCTGTTGATAGAACGGAATGAGCTTGTCGAACACATCTCCCCGCCGGCCCGCCTCGACTTGATCGAAAATGGTGTAAGGAAGATGGTTGATGGTGATGGCGTCGCCGTCGCCGAGGCCGAGCACGGTGTCGAGGTCGTGCAGGAGATATCGCATCTTGCCGTCGGCGCCGCGGAAGACGGAATAGTCGTCGTCGCGGCCGTTGACGAGCTTGGTCTCGCCGTCGGTCAGGATCGCGGCCACCGCCTGGGTGAGCACCCATTGGTCCACGTCGAGGACGGCGCTGACCTGATCGAGATAGTCGGGGCCGGGTGAGGCCGCGTTCGTCGTCATCACGGAGAGAAAGTGATGGAGGTCCGACCAATCGAACTCGCTGCTGTGGTTTTCCTTGTCCCATCCCTGCGCTTGATAATAAGCCGGCCGGCTCCCCGGCGCGCCGGGCGCGACCCGCCATTCGTCGCTGCGGGTGGTGCGCATGGAATAGAGATTGCCGTCGTCGGGAAACTGGCGATCGAGGAATTCGCGGTCAAGCGGCTCCACGCTGGCATAGAGTCCGTAGTGCCAAGGATAATTGGAACTCGCGTTTCCCGGCCAGCGGTAGTCGGCGTCGGCCCGGTTCTGCCCGTTGAAGCGGACGGCGACGGGCCAGGCATTGGCCACCGGCGCCCCCGCGGCCTGGGCGAGCCGTGACGCCAGGATTTGCAGATACGAATAACGTCCGTTGATGTTGAAGGCGGTGCTGTCATTCCACGGCGTGTTGTTGGGCAGATCGAGCCGGACGCTGCGCGGCCGCGTGCTGCGGCTGCCGGCGCCACGAATGCGCACGCTGCCTTGCTGGCGGATTTCGCTGACGCCGTTCACGATGACAAGAAAACACGCGAGGTAGCGCTCGCTGCTCTGGTTGCCGCCGGAGAAGGGCTCGCTGTCCAGTTCCGCCAGCTCCCGCACCGGTTGGATGATTCGGTAAAGTGGCGCGCGACCGGTGTAAGCGCTGTCGTCCACCTGGTAGAGCGCGTTGTCGCGCGGCGCGGCGGCCTCGTCCGGGAGCACCCGCGGCCAGGATCGGGTCCGGCCGCCGGCATCCGCGGCGTCGATCCGGTATTCGACCACCGTGCCGTGCGGCTGGGCCGGGAGCCGCGCGGAGAAGAGGCCGTCCCGGGCCTGAAGGTCGCCTTCGAGGCCGTCATCCCGCATCGCGATTTCGGCAAACGGCCGGTCCACCGTCGCGGAGACGCGCCACCGCACCGTGGCGGTGAGGCCGGCGCTTTGCTCGTCCACCAGCCGCGCGGAGACGACCACCGTTTGCGACGAACGCGGCGCGAGCGGCGCGTGGCGAGCCTCCAGAATGAGCGGCGCGGCGTCGGCCACGCGCGTGCTGTTGACCCGGCCCGGCGTTCCACCCGGCTCGGCGCTGGGCGCCCAATTCTGCCCCTCCCGGCGCGGCAGTCCCGGCTGGGTGAGTTCCAGCGAATGCCCGCCGCCATCCGCCATGTTCCACCACCGCCAGCCGTAAGGGTAACCGCTGGGATCGCGCCCGTCCGTTTCCGTGAATTTCCGCCGCGCGGACCAATCGCCTTCCGTGTCGTATTTGACCGTGTCCAGCAGCGTGTCCGCCGCGTCGCGCAATTCGAGCGTCTCGCCGTTGTTGCTCAACGTGCCCGTCCACCCGCCGACCACGGCCGTGACTTCCGGATGCGCTTCGCGAAAGGCCGCCACATCCGCCGCCACCACCAGATAGCCTCCCGGCGGCAACGTCACACTTGGCGGAAAGGTGAAACTCACCCCGCGTGTGAATTTCCAGCCGCCCATCGCCAGCGGCACCGTTCCGGTGTTGTGCAACTCGATCCATTCGCGCCGCGTGTCCTCCGGGCCGGTCGGCTCCAGCATCCCTCCCGGTTGCGGCGGATGAAAGAAAATCTCGTTGATGACCGGAGCGGCGCGCAACCCGACCGGCGTCGCGGCCAGGGCCGATGCCAACAGGATCAACAGGATGTGGGGAAAGGAATTCGGGAAAAAACGGGGCATACAGGGTGGTGGCGAGGCAGACCGCGGCGACCATCGCACAACGGACGGCGGCATCGCGTCGTTAGATTACCTTCAAAACGTCCTCCGCGCCAATCTCATGGATGATGCGACGCGCACCGTTCATCGGGCCGCTGCCTACTGCGGGTCTTTCTTCGGCGGCTCCGGATCCGGCTGCAGCTCCAAGGTGATCTTGATGTCCGGCTTGTGGTCGTTCCCGGTGTCGATGACGGTCAACTGCCGGCGGTAGGTGCCCACCACGTAGCCCCCCACCTGCCACTGGACGGTCAACGCCTCGTAGGTGGCGTATTGCTTCTTGGTGCAAGGCGGCGCCGGCTGGCTGACAAAGGCCTGCACTTGGCTGCGTCCAGGCTCCACCGTGATGTCTTTCACCTCGCCGACGAATTGCCACAAGCCCATCGTGTCGAGAAACGTGCCGTCGGCCCGCAGGCGGCGGAGGGTGTTTTCGTAATTCGACTCGCCCAAGGCGCTGAAAATGGGAGCGCCTTCATAGATCGGCGGCAGCGGTTCCTGAAACTGGTCCAGCACCGTCAGCTCCATGTCGTGCAGCAGCAGGGAGGCGAGCCGCGCTTCCGGGTAAAACATCGCGATCTTCGGGATCGTCCGGTTGTTGACGGCGCGGTTGACCAAGCCCGGCGACGGTGCGCCTTCGTAAAACGGCCGGTCCTTTTCCAGCTTGATCACCATCGGCACCACCACCCGCACGGGGATTTTTTTCTCGGCCTTGACCTCACCGTCCTGGCTGGTCGTGAGGGAAAGAAACACCTCGGAGTCCTCGAACGTCGGCCGCTGTCCCCACACGCTGAGATGGAGCACCTGGCGGTCTTCCTCGTTGTCCGTCTTCTCGAGCACGACCTCCGCGCGTTCCGCGTCTTTGCCGGTGAGCGCCACCGCCGTGTCCGCCGGCTTGCCGGAGTGATTATGCACGGTGACGACCACCGGCGCGCCCAACGGGCTCCGCCCCCCCCGCAGGTCGAGTTCCAGATGGCCGGTTTTGATCAGCTCCACGTCGGCGCTGAGGGTGATCGGCGCGGCCTTTTCCGGCGTCGCCGTCTCCACCGGCTTTTCCTCCGCGCGCCCGCTCAGGATCGCGCCCAGCGCCAAGGCCAGGACCGGCCACTTCGGTGAAATTCCGCAACGTGTCAGCATCATAGGACAAGCGTGAGTCATGAAAGTCAGTGTTTAACGAAATCGCCGCGGAGCGTCAGCCGAACGAAACCGCCATCGCCACGGCCCTCCGGAGCTGGCCGAGATACTCGCGGCGCGGGATGTCGAGCGCGCCGAACTGCCGCAGATGCGCCGTGCTCCATTGGGTGTCGAGCAGCACGAAGCTCCGGGCGCGCAGCCGTTCCACCAACGCGACCAAGGCGACTTTCGAGGCGTCGGTGGCGCGGCTGAACATGGATTCCCCGAAAAACGCCCCGCCCAGCGCCACTCCGTAAAGCCCGCCCACCAGCCGGCCCTCCTGCCAGCATTCCACGGAATGGGCGTGGCCGAGGTAATGCAGCCGCACGTAGCTCTTGTAAATCGTGTCGTCGATCCACGTCTCCCGCCGGTCGGCGCACCCGCGCATCACGTCGGCGAAGGCGGTGTTGATCCGCACGTCGAAAGGCTTTTTTTTCAGCGCCCGCCGCAGGCCGTGGGGAATGTGGAAGTGCTCGTCGAGCGGGATGATCCCGCGCGGATCGGGAGAAAACCAGCCGAGCTCGCCGCCTTCCATCGCCATCGGGAAAATCCCCGAGGCGTAGGCATTGAGCAGCAGCGAAGGTTCCAGCGGCGGTTGGCGGTCGGCCATAAAACGGGTTTGCGAACAGCGGGCGCTCCCGGCGCGCCGCCTGGAAAGTCATGCGGCCAGCCGCCGCTTCCCGCAAGAAGGAAAATGCGCCGGGAAAGTCCCGGCCCCGCGCTCAATTACCACTTGAAACCCGCCCCACGCGCCGGAATTCTGCCCCATGCCTAAAACGGCCATCTATCCCGGCAGCTTCGATCCCATCACCAACGGCCACCTCGATGTCATCGCCCGCGCCGCGCGCCAGTTCGACCGGCTCATCGTCGGCGTGGCCCATAACGAGCAGAAACACCCGCTGTTCACTCCCACCGAGAGGCTGGCCCTCCTGCGCGAGGCCACCCGAGGCTGGCCCGGCATCGAAGTGACCAGCTTCGGCGGCCTGTTGGTCGATTTCGCCCGTGACTGCGGCGCCAGCGTCGTCGTCCGCGGCCTGCGGGCCGTGTCCGACTTCGAGTTCGAGTTCCAGATGGCGTTGATGAATCGCAAACTGCATCCCGATCTCGAAACGCTCTTCCTCACGCCGAAGGAGGAGCTGACCTACCTCAGCTCCCGCCTCGTCAAGGAAATCGCGCGCCTCGGCGGCGATGTCGGGGCGTTCGTGCCCCCCGGCGTGGTGAAGGCCCTGAAACAGAAATTTACGGAACGAAAATGAGCGCGCATTCCACCGACGCGGCCGCCCCCTCGGGCCGGCTGATTCTCGATCTCCACGACCTTTCCGAGGACGGTAAGGACTTCCACGGCGAACTCGCGGGGGACATCTTCCAACTGGAGCCGGGCGGTCCCCACCCCGTGCCCCCGCTGCGTTATCGGCTCCACGTCACCGAGTTGGAGGGCGGCCTCGCGCTCGTCACCGGCGAAGTCAGCGCGGACTTCACGTTCGAGTGCGTGCGCTGCCTGGAGCCGTTCACCGACCGCCTCACCCTCCCCGACTGGGCCGTCGAGCTGGAGTGGAACCCCGCAAATAGTCGTTCCCTGGATTTGACAGATCAGGTTCGGGAAGATATTCTCTTGGCCCTTCCCGGATACCCTCGTTGTGAAGAAGGGCGGCTCCACCCCCGCGCCTGCCCTGCCGCTCAACGATTTTCCTCGGCCAGCGACTACACCCCGCTGCCGCCGGAAGAAGGGGCCTCCGCCAGACGCTCGGAACAATGGGGCGCGCTGGACCAACTGAATCTCTCCGCGCCGAAAGCCGCTGGAAACACTCACAAGCACCCTTAATTCCTTGATCCCATGGCCGTCCCGAAACGCCGTAAATCCAAGATGAAACAAAAGTTCCGCCAGCACGCCAACCGCTGGCGGGCGCGGCAACTGTCCACCTGTCCGGACTGCGGCGCCGCCAAGCCCCCGCACATCGTCTGCACGTCCTGCGGCGTTTACAACGGCCGCCAGGTGCTCGCCATCGACACCGAATAGCCGCAGCCTTTGGAGTGCGGATGGCTTGCCTCCGCTTTCTCGCCTCACCGGCTTGCCGGTGAGGTATTTTCGTGTTCATGCGCTGCCGATCACTTCCCCGCCCCGAGGGGCAAGCCCCTC
>CAZQUC010000152.1:0-9582 GCA_964596095.1 uncultured Enterobacteriaceae bacterium | reverse complement strand
GTCGTGTTCGCTGCGCCGGCCTGTCGCGGCGACACACATACAAGGATCGGGGAAGAATAACTCAACAGGTTCTGAGGGCAGGAAATTGATTTGTGTTCTCCGCGTTCTTTGTGGTTCAATTTCAACCATGACCTCTGCCACAGACGATCGCTATCGCCAGGCCGGACAAAAGGCGGACGAACTGGAAGCGGAATTGAAACGGCTGCATCGCTGGCAGGCCGAAGCGTTGCCGCCGGAAAAGTTTGTGGAGATGGGCGCCTTCGGTTCCAAGACCATGGCCTTCGAGCAATGGCTCCAATTCGTCTTGCTGCCACGTCTCCGGCAGATCATCGACGACCGCGATAAATTCCCCGCCCAAAGCAGCCTGGCGCCGTATGCGGTGCGCGTTTTTGACGGCGACCCCGACGCCGACACGCTTCATGAATTGCTTTACCAGTTGGATCACCTGATCAATGCCACGGAGGCCGCTCCCGCCACCTCCGCTCCGCCCTCATCCGCGGTGTCCTTGGGCGATCATCAAATCCCCGAGGTGGTCTTTCAATTGGCCGAAGTGCTTCCGCAATTTGAAGGCGATGACTTGGAGAGCCAGTTGCAGACATATGATACGTTCCTCTCCATACTCGCGCCTTCCGTCAGGCCGGCCATCGCGTCCCTGCTGGAAACGGCGGCGCAACAGTGCCCGAACCCGGCCTCCCGTCAGAGAATCGAGCAAGCTGTGGATGACATTCGCAAAGGCGGACGGGCCGCCGAACCCTACGACCACGCCGCCGCCATGCGGAAATACCGGGAGGAATTCAGGAAGAGCTTCCCGGACGCGCCGTAAGCCACCATTCGCTCGCTCCTCCGGCGGAGCCCGGCGTCAAATTTTTGACCCGGCTCAGAGCATGTATTGCGGTATCTTCAACAACTCGCCGTCCTTGAGCGCGGACTGGTGCGCCACGACCCCGGCCACGCTCATGTTGAGCGCCGCGATGATGTCCACCAACGGCCGGCGGTCTTCGAGGATCGCCGTGATGAATTCATCGGTCAGATAACCGTGCGACCCTCCGTGGTGACCCGGAGCCACACTGGGTGGCAGCGGCGGACGCTCCACGGCGGGCAACGCTTTTTCCAGTCCCTCATACCGGCCGTAAAAAGAGCCGCGCTGCCCGCGCACCCGGCCGCGTTCGCCCTCGGCGCCGGGCGTATCCCAACTGACCGCCATGCGCGCCATTCCGCCTTCGCTGGTGCGGAACTGCGCGATCTCGGTGCCGAAGGGATTGCGATAGCGGTTGTTTCCCGGCTGCAAATATTTCAGCACGCTGGGCAGGCCCATACAGGAGACTTCCGTGAAGCTCCCGCCGGTCACACCCACATAATAGGCATTGGAGTGGGTGGGATACCATTGCGGCGGCAAGCCCACGCGCCATTCCTTGTAAGACGGCAGCGCCTCGACCCCGTAATGATAATATTCCCCCTCCGCATAAACCAGTTTGCCAAACCCGCCGGCACGGTAAATCCGCCGCATCGCGTGCAGCTCCGCGTGGAAACAGGAAGTCTCAAACATCATGTATTTCTTGCCGCTCGCTTTCACGGCTTCCAGCAACGCGTCGGCCTCTTCCAGCGAGCCGAAGACCGCCGGCACCGCCACGGCGACATGCTTGCCGTGTTTGAGCACTTCGATACAATGCCGGGCATGGCTCGGCGCGTCCGTCGCCACGAAAATCGCCTCGATGGTGTCATCCTTCACCATTTCTTCGAGCGAAGGATATGTCTTCTCACAACGGCAATCCCGCGCCAGCCCCGCGCACCGCTCGGGGATCAGATCGCTGACCGCCACCACCTCGACATTCGGATGATCCTGAAACCCGAAATCGGCTCCGAATTTGCACAAGCCATACCCCACGATCCCCATGCGGATCCTGCGATCGGACACCGGTTTCCATCCTTTGGAAGCGTCGGCATCGTCGGCGGGCTTTTCGAATCCGGGGATCGGTTTTTCCTCGGTTTGCGCGGAAGCGTTGAGCCCCAGCGCCGCCGCGCCCAGCCCCATGGTTTGGAAAAACGAACGACGGGTGGTGATGATGGGTGTGTTCATGGATCGGGGGTCGTCGGGATTGGTGGGAGAAGCGGCCCAAAGCTGCCGCGCTTTTCGGGGCTTGGCAATTCACCATTGGGGGCTCCGGCGCGAAGGCTCCATCCCTCCCACCGCGCGGCCCGCGCCTGCCAGGCGGGAAAAATCGCGGCGCGCCGCGCGGAGCCATGCCATGATGCCGCGTGCGCTGGTTGCCCTACGGACCTCATGGCTTGCTTGTGTATTTCGCGGAGGCGGTCGATGACGACGCCTTCCGGCGCGGTCGCGCCGTGGCCGCCGCGCTGGAGCGGCAGCCGCCGCCCGGCCTGCGCGAATACGTCACCTCCTTCACCTCCGTGCTGCTCGACTTCATGCCCGACCAGCGGATCGATGCCCCCGCGGTGGTCGCGAAACTGGAGGCCGCGCTTTCGATCCGCCTGCCGAAAACCAAACCCAAGCTCCTCCGCGTGGTTTACGACGGGCCGGATCTCCCCGTCCTCGCCGAGCACGCGGGCCTGACCGAACGCGAGGTGATCGCCCTCCACGCGGGGCCCACTTATCGTGTGTATGCGTTGGGGTTCGCGCCCGGCTTTCCTTACCTGGGCGGACTCGATCCGCGGCTGCACCTCCCGCGCCGCGCCGCGCCGCGCGTGCGGGTGCCCGCCGGCTCCGTGGCCATCGGTGGCGAGCACACCGGCATTTATCCCTTTGCCGGACCGGGCGGCTGGCACCTGCTCGGCCGCACCGACGCCCCGCTCTTCACGCCCGACGCGCCCGGCGAGGCCCGCAAATTCCTGCTCCATCCCGGTGACCTCGTGACCTTCGAACCCGTCGCGCCATGAACGACCCCGTGCTCACCGTGCTCGATCCCGGCCTCGGCGCCGCGTTCCAGGACCAGGGCCGTCACGGCTGGCGGCGGTTCGGCGTGCCGCCCGGCGGGGCGATGGACGCGCGCGCCGCCGAAATGGCCAACCGCTTGCTCGGCAATCCCCCGTGGGCGCCGGTGATCGAGCTGCTCCTGCAAGGCGCCGCCTTCCTCGCGCGGCGCGACGCTTGGTTCGCCCTCACCGGCGCGGACATGGAGGCCAGCGTCCCCGCGTGGCGCGCGTTCCGGTTGCGGGAAAACGAACGCCTTGTCCTCCCGCGCCATCGCGCCGGCGTGTGGGCGTATCTCGCGGTCGAGGGCGGCTTCTCCGCGCCGCACTGGCTCGATTCCGCCAGCACCCTCGCCGCCGCCGGCCTTGGCCAGCCGCTCGCCAAAGGCGATGCTCTCTTCCGCCGCGCCAACGAATCCCGCTTCGTGCTCCCCCACCGTATCGCCGGCCGCCTCGCCCCTCCCGCCGAACGACGCGACTATCTCGCCCCGCCCCCGCTCCGCGTTTGGAAAGGCCCGCAATGGGAGTGGTTCGATCCCGCCGCGCGCGAGGCCTTTTTCGCGCAGGAATGGGTCGTCAGCGCGCAAAGCAACCGCGCCGGCTACCGGCTCGAAGGCACGCCCGTGCCCGTGCCCGACCGCTCCCTGATCAGCGAACCCATCCTCCTCGGCAGCATCCAGCTGCCCCCGGGCGGCCAGCCGCTGGTCATCCTCAACGACGGCCCCACCGTCGGCGGCTACCCCAAAATCGCCCTCCTCGACCCCGACGCCCGCCACTGGCTCGTCCAGTGCCGCCCGGGGCAGCCGGTGCGCTTCACGTTGGTGGAAGAGGCCGAGAACGGTTTTGCTTCCAATAAATGAGGGGCAAAAACCAATCGCGAATAGTCATGTATTGGCTTTGCCCTCAGGGGAAAGAACCCCGTCCACGGCATTCGCGCCCCCGCCGCATTGAAATCTATTCTCCGGCCGATGGCGGCGTTTTATCCGCTTCCGACCCGCCATCCTTGGCCGGCGGATGGTCATGCCCATGCTCGTGATCGGCGTTCTGGTAATGCTCGGCGAGGATGTCGCGGCCGAAGTCGCCGTTGAACTCGCGCCAGACGGTATGCGGGTGGTTGGCGCCGCCCTGGGTGTTGTCGTATTCGAGCAGGAAGGTCGGGCCTTGCACCCGGTAGTAATGCCCCTGGCCTTTTTCCAAGCCACCCATCCATGCAAAATGAATCGCGTCGAAGCCCGCGGCTTCGATCTGCTTCCATTCAGCGTCCGCCACTTCCGCGCGCGCGCGGCGCAGATAGGTGTCGATCAAGGCGCGGAGCGATTGCTTTTGCTCCGCGCTCAGCGCGGACGCCGCCAATCCTCCGGGTGACAGCGGATCGATCTTCCGCTGCGCGCCGGTAAAGATGTCCGAGGGCGCCCGATCCGAAAGAATGGCGACCTTCTGCTGCGCCTCGTCCAGGCTCTTGACGAGCGCGCGGCCGCGGTCCTCCTCGTCCGCCAGCACGCGCAACCCCTGGCGCGGGCCGCTTTTCACCTCGCCGGGATTCGCGCCGAAGAAGTTCGGCGTCGCGGAGAACTTGCCGTTGACGATGGTGAAATTGACCGAGCAATGGTGCCCCTCGCACCGCCAGCCCCAGACGCCTTTTTCGCCCGGCTCGCCGAAGACGCTGAAGAAATACCGGCCCGGATCGCGATGCTCGGCGCCGCCTTCCAGCTCGTGGAGAATCTGCTCCAGGCTCATGATGGTGGTGGCCTTGGCGAAGCCGTGGGTGCTGAGGCCGCTGTTGAGCAGCGCGTAAGCCAGGGGCAGTTGCTCCGGCTTCATCGCTTTGACGGGCAGCCCTTGGCGGTCTTTGGGCACGAAGTGGAAATTCTCCCGCTCGTCCGCCTTGAATTCAAACACCGCCGCTTTCTTCTGCGCCTCGTCGAGCGAAGCCAGGAAGTTCTTCGCGGCCTCCGCCATGTCTTCTTCCGGATCATGGGCGTGGGCCGGACCAAGCAGGACGCACAACAAACCGAGGGTTAAAAAAATGTTTTTGGCAACCATGCCCGCATGGTGCCGCCACGGCGTCGGTTCCGGCAAGGGCAAACGTCGTGCCGACGAGCAAATCGGGTAATCCCCGCCGGGCGCGGCGCTCAAGGCATTGATGCCATGTCCGCTCCTCGCAAAAAGATTCCCCTGTGTCGCGCCAAGGTCGCCAAGCCCGCCAAGGTTTTTTCACGGAAAGGTGATGTGTCTTTTATGCCTTGGCAGGCTTGGCGCTCTTGGCGCGAGCCTCAACGGCATCATCCCAGCGCCTCGGCGAAACGGCGGATCAACTCGGCGGGATCTTCCAGGCCGACGGAGACGCGAATCAAATACCGGCTGACGCCGCAGCGCTCCGTCCATTCCAACTCGGTGTAATGGGCGAGCAGCGTGTAAGGGCAGGCCAGGGAATAATCGGTGCCCAGGCTCGGGCCTTTGCAGAGCCGGAGCCGGTCGTAAAAGCCGGGCGTCGCCTGCGGGTCTTTGAGCACGAGGGACAACAACATGCCGTAACCGCCGCCGGGACGCCGCAATGCCTCATAAGTCGCCTGACCGGAACCAGAACGACGTGGAGATGGCCGAAGGCAAACGGTCGGGTAATAGACTTCCGCCACGGCCGGATGCGCGGCGAGAAAGGCGGCCAGTTGGGCGGCGCCCTCGTTCATCCGCGCCACGCGCTCCGGAAAATTCCGCCCGTTTTGCGCCAGGACGACGGCATCCTCGCTGAAGAGCGGCGCGACGCGCTGCCGGTCGGCGAGGCGTTGCTTCAACACCTCGCGCCATGCGCTCCGCTCGCTGACGATGACGCTCCCGGCGATGACATCCCCCACGCCCGAATACGCCTTCGTCAGGCTGGAGGTGACGAGATCGGCGTGGGCAAAAGCGTCGATGTTGACGACCGTGGCCACCGTGTCATCGGCCACGAGAGCGAACCCGCGTGTGTCCGCCAGCGCGCGCAGCCGCAGCAGATCGGCGGTTTCGATGAGGGGGTTGCTCGGCAGTTCGCAGAAAACGCCCGCCAGCGGTTCCCGCGCCGCGAGATCCTCCAAGGCGGCGAGTTCTTTTTCCCCCACGCCGGGCAGGAAATGGCAGCCCGCGCCGAATTCCTCCTGCACCTTCAGTGCGTCCACATACGGGAACCCCAATTGCACGGTCTTCCGCCCGTGAAACGGCGCGCCGGCATCGGTCAGCGCGCGGTGCGCCGCGTAGCAGGCCGCCATGCCGCTGGAAAAAAGAAAGACGTTTTCCTCCGGCTGGCCGCTCAACTGCGCGAGGTGGCGGCGGATGGCCGCGCGCGCCGCCTCCCCCTTGGCCTCGGACGCGGCGTAATCCTCCGCCGACCAGCCGCGCAGGATCGCCTCCGCCCATCGGCTCGAGACCAACTGCCCGGTAAAGCGCCAGAAGAGCCGTGCCGTCGCGTAATCCTCCGCCGCGAAGAAGACGGGCTTCGCGCCGCCCGCCTCGTCACCCTTCACCACCGCCCGCCGGGCGCCACGAGCGGCGAGGAAACGGGCGAACTCCTCCCGCGCCGGCTCCGAGGGCAGGACCAGCGCGCGGGTATCGGCGCCGGCCGACGTTTCCACCCGTGCGAACAATTCCTGCACCAGCGGGTTCAGGAAAAACCGCGGATACCCCGCACGCATCCGCCCCGTCACCGCCGGATCGGCTTCCTCGTAACCGACCACGCTCGCCCACGTCGGCAGGCACACCGAGCAGGCGTGCGGCGACGGCGGCAACGGCAGCCCGAGGTCATCGGCCTGCCACAGGGGATCGGACAACAAATCGCGCATCCTTCGCCATAACGCGGCCCGCGCTCCGTGCAAGCGGGGGCGGCCTCCGCCGACACCAGACCCTTCATGCGGGGGCGCACGCGAGTTCTGGAAGCGCCACCGCTCCGCGATCACACCCAATCCCAAAAACTGGCGCGCCGTTCTCCTCAAATATTTTTCCCAACTGGGAAAAGCGGTATTCCATAAATGCCCTAAAAAACCATGTTCCGAAAAAATCGTGATTTTTACGTAGTAAATTTAAGGATTTTCAATATGGATCGTGCATGAATCGCATTACCCCTTACATTGGTCGATTCCGCTCCGCCTCGTGCATCACTTCCTCCAAGCGCAACTCCAACGCCGAGGCGAGCGCATGGACGACGAAGTGCGTCGGGCTCATCAGCCCGCGCATGACCAAGGCCCAAGTCTTGCACGCTTCGGGAGAACCCTCCGGTCGCGACGTGACCGCCCGCCAGGAGGTTTGTATTTATCCCGGAGGCAGAACGGGCCGCTATTTCCCCGGTTGACGCGCCAAGGGTTGCGGGCTTGCTGATGGCGATGGCAGACCACGAATGGCGGGAGATTACTGAGAACGCGTCGTATTTGCCTTGGGCGGCGCGTTACGGCATTCCATGGCAGATCATCTCAAAAGGATGGCCGGTTTCCAAGTGCTCTCCATGCCGTGGCCTTGTGGTGTCTCGGGACACCCCTGCGGGCCGAGGCGCCAGGCGCCGCCGGCTCGGGCGGGTCGCGGCGGGGTTGCTGGCCGGGGCGGGATTGGTGGCGGCGGGGGCGGAGGAAGCGTCGCCGGCCTTTCATCGCGCGGCGTTGATTTTCCCGCTGGAGGGGTGGCACAATCACGGCTCGTGCGTGGTGGAAACGCCGGAGGGCGATCTGCTGGCGTGCTGGTTCCACGGTTCGGGCGAGCGGACGGCCGATGATGTCAAAATCGAAGGCGCGCGCTGGCGTCGGGCCACGGGCATGTGGAGCCCGCGGTTCACGTTGGCCGACACGCCGGGGTATCCCGACACCAACGCTTGCCTGCTTGTCGATCCCCAGCGTCGGCTGTGGCTCTTCTGGCCGACGATCCTCGCCAACACTTGGGAAAGCGCCTTGATGAAATACCGCCGGTCTTCGGATTACGCCGGGGACGGGCCGCCGCGGTGGGAGACGCAGGAAGTGTTGCACGTCACTCCGGGCGAGGAATTCGCCTCGACGGTCGTCGCCTTCGTCGGGTCGATGCGGCCAACGCTCCCGGCCGACGCGGCCGGCGCGGAAAAGGACCAGACCGCGGCACAATGGCTGGACGCGATCGAGCAACGGACCGCGGACAAGCTCGCGCGCCGGCTCGGCTGGTTCACACGCGCGCGGCCGCTGGTGCTCGACGGCACGCGGCTCCTCGTGCCGCTGTATTCGGACGGGTTTTCCTTTTCGCTGATGACGTGGACCGATGATTGGGGCGCCACGTGGCACACCGGCGCGCCCTTGATCGGCGCGGGCAACATCCAGCCCAGTGTCGTGCGCCGCCGGGACGGCTCGCTCTACACCCTGATGCGCGACAACGGCCCGCCGCCGAAACGGCTGTTGCACAGCGAGTCCTTCGACCGGGGCGAAACATGGTCGGCGGTAACGGACAGCGCGCTCCCCAATCCCGGCTCGGGCGCGGAGGTCATCGCGTTGCGCAACGGCCAATGGGTGCTCCTCAACAACAGCACCGAAACCGGCCGGCATCGCCTCGTGGCGCATCTTTCCGAGGACGAAGGGAAAACCTGGCCGTGGCGGCGCGACCTCGAAGCCTCCGCGCCTGGCACGGGGCGGTATCATTATCCGAGCCTGCTCCAAGCCGCCGATGGCACGCTGCACGCCACCTACAGCTACCATCTGGAGCAGGGCGCGACTGTGGATGACGAAGGCCGCCCGCGGGCCAAAGCCATCAAGCACGCCTGGTTCAATGAGGCGTGGATTCAGCAAGGCGAGCCGGCGGAGGCTGAGCACGGCGCCGACGAGGGCTGGTGAGAGCCGGTGCAATCTTGGAATGTTCGGTGGTTCTCCAGCAGGCCCACCGCTCACCGTCCACCAAGATGCCGCCGGATGAATTCTTCCGGCTTGATCGGCTGGGGTTTGTAGCCGGCTTGGGCCAGTGGATCGAAGTGCCTGTCTTCGGTGATGACGTAATCCGCGCCCGCCGTGATCGCGCAGTCGGTGAATTTGTTGTCGTCGGGATCGGCGGTGATAATGTGAAAGTGGAAGGATGGTTGCACCTTGAGCAGCAGGCCGCCTCGCGCTTCCGCCAGATCCAGCACCCGGCTGAGTTGAAGCCAACGTCGTCTGCCGCTGAGCCGGGTCAGCATTTCCTCATATTCGATGAGGATGTCATGGCTGAGCGCCCACAGAAACCGACGCTGCAACCAACCGGCGAAGATCTCATGAAAGGGATGCCCGGCTTTGGCCGCTTGCACGAGCACGTTGGTGTCGAGGCAGACGATCACTCGGGGTGAGCTTCACGGATGGCGGCGCGTGCCGCGGCCAAGGCTTCATCGAGCCGCTCATACTTCCCCGCCGTCCAGTCCTGCGCCAAGCCTTCGGAAAACTCCGCCCACGCGGCGCGCAACTCCAGTTCCTGCGCCAGATCATGCAGGACGGCGACGCCTTCGTCGGGAAGCCGCTCGAGTTGCTCCACGAGATTGCGACGCAGCACTTCCGGAGGGGGGAGCACCCGCTTGAGTGATTGTTCGGCAGGGATGGCCATCTGAAAAATTACCCCATCGTGAGTAGTCTCGCCACTGTATTCTAGCCCGCCCGCCCACGGCCCGTGGCCGCGATTTCCCCGGTTGACGCGCCAAGGGTTGCGGGCTTGCTGAGG
>CAZQUC010000151.1:4380-9689 GCA_964596095.1 uncultured Enterobacteriaceae bacterium | reverse complement strand
GTCGTCTTGCTGGAAAATCCCGCGGTGGGGCGGAATCTTCTGCTCGCCCCCGCCTGGCAAGCGGGCTGCGCTCAAACCGGCGCGCGGCTCATTTGCCATCATCATGATTTTTTCTTCGACGGCCGCTGGGAGCGCTGGCCGGAGATCGCCCGATGCGGGTATGCCACCTTGGAGGAGGCGTTGGCCGCGGCCGTGCCACGCGACAGTCGCGTGCTCCATCGGTGCGTGTCCCCGCACGACACGGCTTGGCTGCGCGCCTGGTTGCGGGAGGAGCAAAACCCCGCGGACTCCCTGCTCTGGCCGAATCCGGTCACACCGCTCGCCGCGGAATCTCCCGCCGCTTTGCGACCGGAAGCCGTAGCGGCCGCGACCGCATGGTGGCGGCACACTCTCCGCACGGACGCGCCGGTCTGGGTGCTGCCCGCCCGGTTGTTGCGGCGGAAGAACGTGCTCGAAGGTCTCTTGTTGGCGCGTCTGCTCGCGCCCGAGGCGGTGGTCGCGACCACCGGCGGACCGAGTTCGGCGGCAGAGCGACCGTATGCGGAAGCCCTCTCCCAAGCGGCCGCGCGCCACGGCTGGCCGTTGCGCCTGGCGGTGATGGCGGGAGGCGTGGCCGGCGGACCGCGAGACACTCTCTCCGCGCCGCCGTTGTCCGCCTTGCTCGCGGCCAGCGCCTGCGTGGTGGCGTCGTCGTTGTTCGAGGGGTTCGGGTTGGCGGCTCATGAAGCGGCCGCGGCCGGGCGGCCCTGCCTGGTGCGCGCCGCGGCCACCGGCGGCTACCCGCCTCCGCCCGGCGCGCAAGCGTATGAGGACATCCTCATCCGTCGCGAGGGGTTCGACTGGCAACGCGAACGGACCCGCCAACAGCGCCGCTGGCAGCAGCTCTCCGCCCGGCTGCCCTGGAGCGGACCGGAACCCCGGCTCGCTCCGACTTGGTGGGATGACGAGACCCCGCTGCCGTTCAGCCGTTTGACGCTGGAAGCCCAGCTCGAAGTGCTGGCTCAGGGAACCTGTGCCCCCGTCGGAACGGAAATCCTCTTCAGCCATGCGCCGGACCCACAGCCAAGGGCCGCCGCCCTGTTTTCTCCCCACCACTTCGCGGAACGGGCGGCCGCGACGATCCATCATGCCGCCACTTCCCGGTCCACGCCCGAGGCCACGCTCGCCTCGACAATCGTGCGAGATCGGCTCGTCCACCGCCGAAATTATCCTTTGTTGTGGATTTAATGAACATAAAAAATAGCCTATCGGCCAAGGCGTTAACGCAAGTCTTGTTGCGCTCGGACAGGAGTGAACAACCGTGGTGAATAACTTCTTTTTCCATAGCGGGCGCGCGGAGGAGAAGATGAACCGGGCTTTGATAGCTCCCTCTCGTTTCAACCAGTTGTCGATCCCGTCCCTCTTCATGAAGAGAGATCGATCAAGAATTCCAAAAATTTTTGTCTTATTAAAAAAACGGCCCCGCCGGTCATCAGGAAGAGTCCGGAAATTTCCGCACGCTCACAGGGCGGTGAAGAAATTATTTTCACAAAATGTGTTGCAAACTGGTTAAAACCAAGGAACGATCTCTATTCATATAAAAATAGTCGGAATAAACGGATGATCCCGTTGTTCCACCCGGCGTTCCACGATTTTGTCACGTAGAAGCTCCTTCATTCATAGCGATATAGGGCGAGGCCATGATGCGTCGTGATTTCCCCTGATGATGTATCCGAACAAGAGGCTCCGCAGGATGACATGAAATGATGATCAGACGCCGCGGGAAAAACATCTTTCGTCCGGCTTGTGAATAACTTGTGAGAAAAACTTCCCCTTCGATCCGCGCCGGGGATGGCGGATCGTGGCTGCCCCGGTTGTCTTCCTTCCCTCACCCGTTGTCCTCCCCGCTTTCTCCTCCACCGCGCCTCGCGCGTCGCTTCATTTTTTTACTCATGCAACGCAGACACTTCATCACCACTCTCAGCTTGGGCGGCGCCGCCGCCCTGACCGGCTGCCAACGCCGCACCGTCGGCAAGAATGGCCAGCCGGTGCTCCGCTTCGGGCATTTTCCGAACATCACTCATGTGCAGGCGCTGGTCGCCCATCAATTGTCCCGCCAGGGCAAAGGGTGGTTCGAGGAGCGCTTGGGCGTGGAAATCCAGTGGTATGTCTATAATGCCGGGCCTTCCGCGACCGAGGCGATCTTTGCCCGCTCGCTGGATGTCACCTACATCGGTCCCAGCCCGACGCTGAACGCCTATGCCAGGTCCAAGAGCGAGGACATCCGTATCCTGGCCGGGGCGGCCAATGGCGGGGTGGCGTTGCTGACCCATCCGAAGGCGGGCATCACCACGGTGGAGGATTTCCGCGGAAAAACGGTGGCCACGCCCCAACTCGGCAATACCCAGGATATCGACGCCCGCGCCTATTTCCTCGAGCACGGTTTCACCGTCACGCAGACCGGCGGCGATGTGATCATCCTTCCGACCTCGAATGCGGACCAATTGCCGCTCTTCCAGCGGGGGGATCTCAATGCCGTGTGGGCCGTCGAACCGTGGGCGTCGCGGCTGGAGTTGGAAGCGGGGGCGAAGGTGTTTCTGGAGGACAAGGAGACCAACATCACGCTGCTGGTTTCCAGCGCGGCCTTCCTCAACGAGCAGCCCGAACTGGCCCGTCAACTTGTCGTCGCGCATCGCGAGCTGACCGAGTGGATCATCGCGCACCCCGCCGAGGCGCGCGCCCTGCTCGTCGCGGAACTCACCGAGCAGCTCAAAGTCGCGCCCTCCGATGCCATCATCGACCGAGCGTTGGCCCGCGTGGAGCTCACCAACGAAATTTCCCGGCCGTCGCTGGAAAAAATGGCGGCCAAGGCCCAAAGTATCGGTTATTTGAAGGATCTGCCGCCGCTCGACAAGCTGCTGCCGACTCTCACGGAGTGAGTCGTTGTTCCTCGTTCTTGGTTCAACGAAGCACGAAGAACCAGGAACGAAAAACGTCACCACCATGTCCGCTTTCACATTCCCCACCTTCGACGTGCGCGCGGCCCAGGCCGTGGGGCGGAAATGGGCCGAAGTGTTCCGGCTGCCCTTCCGGCAAAAACGCTGGCAAGGACAAAGCGGGGAAATGGCGGGCTCGGGCGTGGGCAGCTCGCTCGAATTCCAGGACCACCGGGCGTATCTGCCGGGGGATGATCCGCGCCAGATCAATTGGCAGGCCTATGCCCGCACCGGCCACTACACGATGAAGCTCTATCGCGAGGAGGTCCGTCCGCTGGTGGATGTGGTGCTGGATGTGTCGGACTCGATGTTCGCCTACGAAACCAAGGGCCGGCGCGCGCTGGAGACATTTTACTTCGTGGCGGAAGCCGCCCGTCGCGCCGGGGCGACGCTCCGCGTGTTTCTGGTGAAAGGCGCCGCCGTGCAACCGCTGCCGGAAGAATCCGTCGCCGCGGGGCGGTGGTGGGCGGAGAAGGAAAAACTGCCGCCCACCGGCCCGCACGAGGCGGTGTCGCTCGCGCGCGTGCCGTTTCGCGGCGGGGCCATGCGGGTGCTCGTCAGCGATCTGCTTTTTCCCGGCGAACCGGAGGCCATCATCCAGACGCTCGCCGCCCGCCAGGGGCGCGGTCTCGTCTTCGCGCCCGTCTGCCGCGAGGAGGCGCATCCGGATTGGGACGGAAATTACGAATTCATCGAAGCCGAGTCCCGTCAGCCGCACCTGCACCGGCTCGATCCCGGACAGCTCCGCCGTTACGAAGCCGCCTACGCGCGGCACTTCGATCTCTGGAAAGCCTGCGCCGCCAAATACGGCCTGCCCCTCGCCCGCGTCCCCGCCGAACCCGATCTCGGCGTCGCGCTCCGCGCCGAAGCCGTCCCGGCCTCGGCCGTGGAGGCGTGAGGGATGAGTTTTCAGTATTGCCTTCGGCGGTCTCCGCTTCGCTCCGGCTCAGCTTTTAGTTTTCAGCCCCGGAATGCGGAGGAGAGGGCGGAAGTTTTTAGTTTGCAGTTTGCGGCATTCAGCACCAAAACCCGCGGGGCGGGTGCGTGGTTTGCGCCTTCCGCGCCGCCCTTCCGCGTTTCCCCTCTGAAAACTGAATGCTGAAAACTGAAAACTCACAATGATCCACGCGCTGCACGGCATGGTCGGCGAGCCGGCGGATTGGGATTTTCTCAAACCCCACGCGCTCGGGCTGCGCGCGCCGCTCTTGTGGGCGGACGTGGACCGCTACATGCCGTGGGCCTTCCGCTTCGCGCAACAGGTGCGGGGGCAGCAGGATGAGGCGCCGGTCCTGCTCGGCTACTCGATGGGCGGGCGGTTGGCGCTGCACGCCTTGCTGGCGGCGCCGACGCTCTTCCGCGCGGCCATCATCGTCTCCGCGCATCCCGGATTGGCAGACAAACAGCAGCGCATCCTCCGCTGGCGGCAGGACGACGAATGGGCGGCCCGCTTGCGCACGCTGCCGTGGGAGGTGTTTCTCCGGGTGTGGAACGACCAGGCCGTTTTCGATGGCTGCGCGCCGCCCGGCGCGCGGCTGACCACCTTCAAGTGGCGGCAGGGCATCATCCGCGCCTTCGATCATTGGGGGTTGAGCCGGCAGGAAAACCTGCTGCCGAAACTGGCCGGGCTGGCCACGCCCGTGCTGTGGCTGACGGGCGAAAAAGACCGGGTCTATGGCGAACTCGCGCGCGCCGCCGCGGCCGCCTCGCCACACATCCGCCACGAGATCATCCCCGGCGCCGGGCACCGCGTGCCGTGGGAGCAGCGCGAGCGTTTTATGGAATGCGTCTCCACCTTTCTCGCCGCGCAGGGGTTGTCGGAGGCGGTCGGGGCGTGATCCGGTCTTCCGGGACCGCCGGCGGGTGGATTCTCTTGCAAATTTCGCTGATGAATCTGAATAAATTCCTCTCTCCGCGGCGCTCTTGACCGACGGCTGGCGACACGCCCATGCTCTCTCCTGCCCCGGCCGACTTCCGCTCCCCCACCAACGCCTAACATCAGCTACTTACGATGAAATACCGCCATGCCACCGCCGCGCTTGCGGCCTTCGCCCTCACCGTCGTCTCCGCCGCCGCCGCGCCACAGACGTTCGATTTCAAGGATCCCAAAGGTGTCAACAACGCCACTTTCAAGCTGGATGCGCCGCTGGAGGCCATCAACGGCGCCGCCAACGGCATTTCCGGCACCTTGACCATCGATCCCGACGCGCCGGAGAAAACCACCGGCACCATCGTGGTGGATGCCAAGACCCTCCACGTGGAGAACTCCGCGATGAAGGAGCACCTGCACGGCGAGCAATGGCTCGATACCGCGAAGCACGGGACCATCAGCTTCAA
>CAZQUC010000151.1:1627-4280 GCA_964596095.1 uncultured Enterobacteriaceae bacterium | reverse complement strand
CACAAACCCCTTGCCGGCGCGCGGAGGCGGGACTTGCTCCCGCCTCATGAATGTCTATGAAACGCCGCGCCTGCTGGACGAATACCTGCTTTTTCATTACGGCCGCGCGGAGGAAATGTTGCCGGACTCGTTGCGGGCGACCGCGCCGGTGGAGGCGCTGCATTTCGCCGCGCGCACGGTGGTGGAAAATCTGCCCGCGCATCCCGTGGCCCGAGCGCTCGACCTCGGCTGCGCCACGGGACGTTCCAGTTTCGAGCTGTCGCGCATAGCGGAGGAAGTCGTCGGCCTCGACTTCTCACAAGCGTTCATCGCCGCCGCCGAACGATTGCGGGAGAAAGGCGAATTGCATTACCGCCGCCACGATGAAGGCGCGCATTTCACGACGCTGACCGCGCGTCTGCCCGCCGGCACACGGCCCGAACGCGTGCGCTTCGAGATCGGCGACGCCCAGGACCTGCGCGCGGACTTGGGCGCATTCGAAATCGTCCACGCGGCCAACTTGCTGTGCCGCCTGCGCGAACCCGCGCGCCTGCTGGCGCGGCTGCCCGCGCTGGTGCGGGAGGGCGGCCGCTTGGTGCTGACCACGCCCTGCACATGGCTGGGCGAATTCACGCCGCCGGAGCACTGGCCCGAGGGGCCGACGCTGGACTGGCTGCGCCATCATCTGGAGGGGGCGTTTGTCCTGGAAGCGGTGCGCGACCAGCCCTTCCTGCTGCGCGAGCACGCCCGCAAATACCAATGGAGCGTCGCCCAAGCCAGCGTGTGGCGACGGGTCTGACACGTCGGACTTGTCAGACCCTTTCCCCTTCACGAAAAATTTTTCAGACAACCAGGGCCTTCCCCGCCGTTTCCCCCAATGCAAACCGATGAATCCAACGGCGTGGACACCACCGATCTTCACCCTGCCAACGCCTGGGAGCGTTGGCTCGCCGGCCATGCGCGGCGTTTCCTGCTCTTCGCCCGCGAACGCACGTCCTGCGAGGCCGACGCGGAAGACGTCTTGCAAGAGGCTCTCGTCGAAGCCTGGGAACGCACGCCGCCCGGACGGGAGCCCGACGCCGCGCTGGTCTTCGCCACCATCCGGCGGCGCGCCATCGACTGGCACCGCTCCCGCGTGCGCCGCCTCCAGCGCGAAGAGCGTGCGGTGGAGGCGGACGAGTCGTCCGCGTGGTTCGAGAGCACGCTCGAATCGGAGGAAACCCGCGCCTTGCTCGAACAAGCCGTGCGCGGGCTTCCCGAACCGATGCGTGAAGTGGTCACGCTCAAAATCTGGGGAGGCCTCACCTTCGCGCAGATCGCGTCCACGCTGGGCTGTCCGCTCAACACCGCCGCCTCGCGGTATCGCTACGCGCTCGACGCCTTGCGCCAGCGGCTCCGGGGCGCGGAACTGCATGGCTGAGAGGGGAGGGGAGGCGGGCGTCCCGCCTTCTTCCGCGCTCCACTATTTTTTCCACACTCATGAATGAGGATCTTGAAACACAAGTAACCCGCGCGTTGCGACCGGCCGCGCCTTCGGACGCCTTGATGGCGCGTCTGCGGGCCGCTCGCCCGGAACAAGGCCGCCGGTCGCCGGTTCGCCGTGCGCGGAGCATCGCGCTGGCCGCCGGCTTGGCCGCCGCCGCCGCGTTGGTGTGGGTGGCGGCGGTGCCCAAGGCCGCATCTTCCGGCCCGGCCGCGCCCACCGCCTCTTCTCCCGACAGCGCCCCTCCTTTCGCCGCGGAGGGCGGGGAAATTTTCCTCCCAGTGGAACTGCGCCAGCAGGTCGTCCATGCCGAAGCTAGCGATCTGATCCACTTGCCCGACCAGCCGCCGTTCCGCCTCGTGCGCGTGGTGTGGCGCGATGACCTGACCGCCGTGGCGGCGGCGGATGACGCCGCGCTCGAACTCTCCGGCTACCGCGAAACCTACATCCCCGTCGTGGCGACCGTTTACTGATTTTCCAACCAAACCATCACTCACGTATCACCCACCATTCCAATCCTGAAATCATGAAAACGAAATCGATTCATTCCCTGTTGTCCTTGGCCGCCGCCGGCTCGTTCGGCCTGGCCGCGCCCGCCTTCGCGCAGGAAGCCTTGGTCGAAATCGCGGTCGAAACCTCTCCAGACCTCGCCCCGCCGAGCACGCCGGCGAAGAGCGAAGCCAAGAGCAAAATCACCATTACCATCGAAGAAGGCGATCGCGCCACGACGCGGACCTTCGAGGTGCCGTCCGGGGTGATCAAACTGGCGAAGCCTTTGCTGGAAGTCGGACTGGTGCCGTCGTCCGGAGCGGCGGACGTGGCGAAATCGACTTTTCTCGGCGTGACGCTGGACGAAGCAGGGGCGTTTTTCGGCGGAGCGGATAACGTCTCCGGAGTGAAAATTTCCGAAGTCCTGCCGGACAGCCCGGCTGCCGGAGCCGGATTGCAAAAAGGCGATGTGCTGAAGAAGTTCGACGATCAGGTATTGGTCAATCCGCCGCAACTGACGGCCTTGGTTCGCGCCCGGAAGGAAGGGGACACCGTCACGCTGACGTTCGAGCGCGAGGGAAAGGAGCAGACCGCGGAAGTCGCCCTGACCGCCAAAGAAGAGGGGCGGCGCGGATGGGGATTGAGCCAATTCCACTATCAGGCGCCCAAGGATGACGCGGAAGCGTTGAAGGCGCTGGCCAA
>CAZQUC010000151.1:0-1527 GCA_964596095.1 uncultured Enterobacteriaceae bacterium | reverse complement strand
CGGGTCACGTCGTCGTGCTCGTCGAGGGCGTGCAGGAATTCGCCGACCTCGATGGCCTGCTCCTCGGTGAGTTCCGGGTAATCCTTGGCGAGGTAGCCGAGTTCGCTGGTGACGACGCTCCAGCCGTGCGCGGCGAGCCATTGGGAGACGGCGGCGGTTTCGGCCCGTTCGATGATGAAGCGCGCGCCGTGGCGGTCCTCGGGAATGTCGTCGTTCTGCGCGTGGGTCAGCGGCTCGATTTCGTTGGCCCCGGCTTCGATGGCGGCTTCCTCGAGATCGATGCCCGCTTGGTCGGTATGCGCCTCGACGAGGCCGACGTGCTCGAACATGAACTTCACGCCGCCCGCGGTGCCGAGCGCGCCTTTGCGGAAAAGCACGCGGATTTCCGAGGAGGTGCGGTTGTTGTTGTCGGTCACGGCCTCGACGATGACCGGCACCCGGTGAGGGGCGAACCCCTCGAAGGTCACCGACTCCATGATGAGCTTATCCTCGCCGATGCCCGCGCCTTTTTTGATGGCGCGCTCGATCACGTCGCGGGAGGTGGATTCCTTGCGGGCCTTTTCGCACGCGGCATACAGGCGCGCGTTGAGGGCAGGGTCGGGCCCGCCCATTTTGGCGGCGACCATGATTTCCTTGACGATTTTTCCCGTGGCCTGCGATTTTCTCAGCGAGGCGACGGCGCGTTTGTCATGCAGCCATTGGCGTCCCATGCGGTTTCTTTTGGCTGGAAGCGGGGCGTCTTTCAACCGCGAATTGCGGCGTCCCCGGCCTCATTCCCCAGCCTCGGGACCGACGGTGCCGAAATACCGGTCGCCCGCATCGCCGAGGCCCGGCACGATGAAGGAGCGCTCGTCGAGCCGCTCATCGAGCGCGGCGGTGAAGAGCGGGATCTCCGGATGCGCGGCTTGAAAGGCGGCCACGCCGGGCGGCGCGGCGAGCACGCACACGAAGCGCAGGTGGCGGGCGCCGTGGGCTTTGAGCTGGTCGGCCGCCGCGACGGCGCTGCCGCCCGTGGCGAGCATGGGATCGAGCAGGAAGACGTCGGCCTCGCCGAGGGGCTCGGGAGGGAATTTGGAATAGTAAGACTGCGGCCGGGCGGTGGCCTCGTCGCGACAAATGCCGATATGGGCGAGCCGGGCGGTGGGCGCCAGCGGCCAGATGCCATCCACCATGCCGAGGCCCGCCCGCAGCACGGGTGCCAGCACCAGCGGTCGGGCCAGCTCCCGGCCGGTGGCGCGTGCGAGCGGCGTTTCGACCTCCGTGGCGCGCGTTTCGAGCGTCCGGGTCGCCTCGGTGAACAGGAGCGCGCTGGCTTCGCGGAGATGACGGCGGAATTCGGCGGGCGACGTGCGCCGGTCGCGCAGCCGCGTCAAGCCGGCTTGCAGCAAGGGGTGGGAACAAATAAAGGGTGGATTCATGCGCGGTATCGAGGGGAAGGGGATGGATGGAGCGGGAAAACCGGTAGCAGGAGTTGCGCCGTCGGGAACGACCGGCGACCGGAGCGGCATCTTGACGGCCGGAGTCCCG
>CAZQUC010000150.1:0-9818 GCA_964596095.1 uncultured Enterobacteriaceae bacterium | reverse complement strand
GCGACGCGTTGGCCGAAGCCGGGGCCGGTGACGGTGGTGAGATCGACGTGGCCGTCGCGGCGGCGATAGAGGCCGGGATGCACGCGGGCTTCGAGGGCGGAGGCTTCGGGGTAAAATTGCATCGAATTGGTCTCCACACCGGCAATGGTGGGGGCGTGGGCGGCCAGGAGGCAATGGGGGATCTGCGCCAGCATGGGATTGGTGAGGTCCTGCACCATGAGGGTCATGCCATGGGCCTGGGCCCAGCAGAGGCTGAGGAGCGCGCCGGTTTGCGTCTTGCAGGTTTTCAAGGCCACGCCGGTCCAGCCGAGTTCGCGGCCGCGGCGCACCTGCCGCCAGTCGTGCGCGCTTTCGTCGAGGAACAACGAGCGGCGCGCGCTCACCGCGTGGACCGGGATGGGGTGCTCGTCGAGTTCGTAGGGGAAGGGTTGCTCGACGTAGAGCAGGAGGGCGAAAATCCGCGGCTCGTCATCGCGCAGGCGGTCGAGGATTTCGGTGACGTAGGCGGGGTCGGTGACGGTGCAGTTGAAGTCGGCGGTCAACCACCACACGTCGCGCGCCAGCGCCACGCGGCCGACGCGCACGAGCCGCTGGTAATCCCAGGCCGTGTCGTGGCCGCGGAGTTTCACCTTCAGCGCCTTCAAGCCGTCGCGCGCGATCCACTCCGGCAGCACCACGGGGTGGCCGTCGCGGGGTTCTTCGCCGGTGAGGTCTTCGTCGCTGATCGCATCGAGGCCGCCGACCAGGTGCCAGGCGAGCAGCCGGTTCTGGCGCGCGGGGCGCAGGAAATCCGCGGGATAACGGCCGCGGAATGAGAGCGTGGCGGCGCGATCGGCGGCCGGCGTCAGATAATGCGCGAGGTCGTGGCGCAACCACGGCGCGGTGTAGGTTTCGTAAACCGGCAGGCCCTGGGCGTGGCCGTAGGCGTCGTGCAAGGCGAGGTCGAAGGCGGAGGCGCAGACCAGCGCGGCGAGCCACGGCAGGGGCGCGTCGGGCGGGCGCGTGGCATTGAAGGCGCGTTGCTGCGCGGGGAGTTCGTGCTCCAGAAAGGCGTGTCCGATCTCCAGCGCGTGTCCGTTTTCCGCAAAGCCGGTCCACGCCGTGGTCAGCGCGGCGCAAAAGGCTTTCAGCGCGGCGTGGCGTTCCTCATAGGGCAAGGGCGAGGGCCAGACCCATTGCACGCTGAGCGGGGTTTCGCCCCAGCCCTCGGCTTCGCGACCGTCGTCGAGCCGCTGCACCCGCAGGCGGACGCGGGCGCAGGTCACGGAGGTCAGTGTTTCCGTGCCGAATTTCAGCGGCACCCGGGTCGTCACCGGGAGAAACCACAGACGGGCGTCGAGGACACGAATGGCGGACATGGCGGTGGCAGCGGCGGCAACGGGATCAATCCGGCAGGGCTTTCCCTTTGGTCTCGGGGGCGATCCAGATGAAGAGCATCCCCACCGCATAGATCAGGGTGACGACGGCGCACATCTCCGCGTAGCCGCCGTAGTGATTCACGAGCGCGCCGCCGGTCAGGGCGCCGACGGCGGCGATGAGGCGGCCGGCATTGAAACAAATCCCCTGGCCGGTCGCGCGAATGCGGGTCGGAAAGAACTCCGGCAGATAGAGCGGGAAAAAGCCGTAAAAGGCCGCGGTGAGCGCGCCCGTGAAAAACACCGTGGTGAGGAAAGTTCCGGTATAGGCGGTTTGCGTGCGGAACAAGAACGCGCACACCACCAGTGACAAGGCGCAGAGGAGAAAATACCCCCAGCGGCGGGGCAGGCCGCCGAGGAGGATCGGCGCCAGGAGCGACCCCAGCACCGCGCCGAGCGAGGACAGCAGGTGGGCGTTGGCTTTGGCTCCGGGCTGCGTGCCGCCCGTCATTTGGTCCGCCCACAGGGGGATCCATTGCACCGAGGCCCAGGTGCCGATCAGCGCCACCGAGGCCAGCACGATGCCGATGAGCGTGCGCCCGCGGTAGGGCGGCTTGAAGACTTCGATGAGCGGCGATTGTTTCGCGGGCGCGGCGGCTTTCGCGTGCGCCCAGCGCTCCGATTCCGGCACGAAGAGCCGGATGACGAAGGTCAGCAGCGCCGGCGAAGCGCCGACCAGGAACATCCAGCGCCACGAGTCCGGCGTGACATGAACCACCAGGGCGAGCAGCCCCACGAGCACCATGCCGATATTGGCCGCCGCGCCGATGGCCCCGGCCAGCCACGGGCGATGTTTCTCCGGCCACACTTCCATGACCAGCGCCACGCCCAGCGCCCATTCCCCGCCCATGCCGAGCGCGGCCAGGAAGCGCACCACGCCCAGATGCCACGGCTCCTGGGCGAAAAACCCCGCGCCGCTGAAGAGCGAGTAACACAGAATGCTCAGCGCCATCGCGCGCACGCGGCCGATGCGGTCGCCCAGCCACCCGAAGGCCGCCCCGCCGAAGGCCGCGCCGATCAGGAACGCCGCTGTGATCCGCCCCATCCACACGCCCACCTGCCCTTCGCCGCCGGGACCGAGCATGTCCAGCAAAGCCGGGCGAGCCACCACCGGAAACAGCCCGATCTCGAACCCATCGAACAACCAGCCTAAAAACGCCGCCAAGAGCGCCAATAAAGGCCCGCGTTGCCCGGAGCCGCGATCAGTGGGGGTAAGACTCATCGGGGTTGTCCCTTGGAGGAAAAATCGCGCGGTGTCAAAGAACAATGCCAAGCCTCCCACATGGACGAATCCCGCCGTCGATCCAAAACACCGCATATGGCGGTGGCAAGTCTCCGGGTTACTCTCCCGACGAACACGCTTGGGTTGGGGTCATGGCGAAGCCATCGGCTCGAGGTGCGACCGGAAGAGCCGCCTCATCGGTTACCCCCCGTTCCTCATTCCGGCGCGCCGGGGTTCCGGGGCTGAATACTGAAAACCGAAGGCTGAAAACTTCCCACCCTTGTCACCCCGCGGCTCGCGCACTACGCTTGGCGCGCATGAACCCATCGAGCCACGACACCCCCTTCGGCGACGACTTCCAGCCCTTCCGGGAGAAAATGGAGGCCGTGTCGCTCAGTGAAGCCGCCATCCGCGCGTTCGCCGGCAGTTACGCGGCGTTGCGCGCGGGGGAAACCGGCCTGATCGCGGAAAGCGACATCGAGCCCGCCCGCGATCTTCCCCGCGCCGCCGACCTCCCGCCTGCTCGCTGCCCGGACCTGCTGGCACAGACCGTGGTCATCAAGCTCAACGGCGGCCTCGGCACCAGCATGGGGCTGGAGAAAGCCAAGTCGCTGCTGCCCGTGCGCGATGGCGAAACCTTTCTCGATCTCATCGCGCGGCAGATTCTCCGCCTGCGCAAGCACACCGGTGGCGAGCACCCGCGCTTCCTGCTCATGAACAGCTTCAGCACCTCGGCCGACACGCGCGCGCATCTCGCCGCGCAGCAGCCGGCGTTGGGCGATCCCGCCTCGCTGGAGCTGCTGCAAAACCGCGTGCCGAAAATTCTCGCCGACACCTTCGCCCCGCTCGACTGGCCGGCGCATCCCGAGACCGAATGGTGCCCGCCCGGCCACGGCGATCTCTACGCCAGCCTGCTCGGCAGCGGGTGGCTCGACCGCCTGCTTGCCGAGGGCGTCCGCTACGCCTTTGTGTCCAATTCCGACAACCTCGGCGCCTTGCTCGACGAATCGCTGCTCGCTTGGTTCGCCGCGTCGGACAAGTCTTTCCTCATGGAAGTCACGCGCCGCACCAACGCCGATCGCAAGGGCGGCCACCTCGCCCGGCGGCAGCGCGACGGCCGGCTGCTGCTGCGCGAAAGCGCCCAGTGCCCGAAGGCCGACGAAGGCGCGTTCCAGAACATCGAGCGTCACCAGTTTTTCAACACCAACAACCTGTGGGTCCGGCTCGACCGGCTCAAAGAAGCGCTGGATCGACACGATGGAATCATCCCCCTGCCCATCATCGTCAACCGCAAGACAGCCGACCCGCGCGACCCCGCCTCGCCGCCCGTCATCCAGTTGGAGACCGCGATGGGCGCGGCCATCGAAGCCTTCGCCGACGCGGCCGCCATCGACGTGCCGCGCACCCGCTTCGCGCCGGTCAAGACCACCTCCGACCTCCTCGCCGTCCGCTCCGACGCGTATCATCTCTCCGACGATCTCCGCCTGGAACTCCACCCTGACCGCGACAGCCAGCCGCCCCATCTCCATCTCGACCAGACGCGCTGCAAGCTCGTGGACGGCCTCGACGCCACCTTCCCCCACGGCGCGCCCTCGTTGCGCCGCTGCCGCAGCCTGCTGCTCCACGGCCCGCTCGTCTGCGAAGCGGATGTCGCCTTCGTCGGCGATGTCGTCATCCACAACCACACTGCCGATACCGTTCACCTCAAAGCGGGGGCTTACGAAGGGCACCTGACTTTCGGTGCGGCATAGGTGGGGATCGCAAGGACGGAAGGGACTTGAAGGACGAAAAAAGGCGGAGGCGGCGCTAGGTATAACGCCTCCCTCAAGGAACCTGCGGTAGCAACGACTCTGGCGCGGGTTCCTCTTCCTTACGCCGGTAAAGCTTGACTCCCCGCTGCTTCTGCCGGCGGGCATAGTAGGCAAAACGTTGTTCGGCGGAAAGCGGAATCTCCTGAGCCAGCGTCCGCCGGATTGCCCAGAGTTCCTCCAAAGTGGGATCGTGACGAGTTTTCATGAGTCATTGCCAAGGTTGGTTTCCAAAAGCTCAAGAGGGGTGACCAGAAGAGGGGAGGGCAATCCCAGCAAGGCGTTCACTCGCCGGATGTGGTCCGTCTTGTTGGCATTGGCCAAGTGCCGACAGTTCCATGTGATAAGCATATCGCACCGATAGAAGGATGCCAGCGCCAAATGGTCCGCGTCACCCAATGCTTCCCGAGGCATCAACTTGTGTGCCAGATAGACTTCCACGATTTCGGCGACTTCCAGCGTGTAGTCGAGAAGTCTCACGGCCGACAACAGGTCGAGCGCCTGCTCCCTTCTGGCGGTATCGGGAATGCGCCCAAGTTCCTCGAAGGTGACTTCGGAAGTGACCCGGATTTGATCGGGATCAGGAGTCTCCCACCATTCCCGGGTCCAGTCGCGACGCGCGATGACATCCGGGGTCTGGCGCGTCTCACAGTAGAAACTCGCGACGCTGGTTTCCACGTAGAGCACTTTCATTCCATGAATTTCCCGTGGTTCTGCAAAGGCTCACGGCTCGCGTTTTTCCAAGAGGGCGGCGATTTCTTTTTCCCTCGTTTCGATCAGTGGGTCGAAGAGCGGGATTTCGGCGGCGTTCTGGCCTTGCTCGTGTTTGCGGAAGCCGAAGAGATAGGTCTCGTTGGCGGGGCGCCAGCGGTTGAAGAAGAGGCGGTTTTTTTCGGCGATGAGCGCGCGCAGGGATTCATCCAGCGGTTGGCCGCCCACGCCCAGCACGGCAGGCGCGAGCACGGCGAGGGCGCGGTAGCTTTGCTCGGTGAGGTGCAGGCCGTTCCACGTCAGCGGCCGCAGGGTGGCGGGGATTTTTTCCGCGAGGGCGAAGGCATCGATAAAGGCGAGGCCGCGCCGCGCGGCGAGGTCACGCACGGCGTCGCGATAGAGGGCGACGTTGGCATTGTAGGCATCGAGATTCGGCCGGGGCGGGCGGTTTTCACCGGGCAGGGGCGAGACGAGAATGACGCGCGGCGAGCCCGCGGAGGCGTCGATCATCCCGAGCAGGGCCTGGTAGCCGTCGATGAAGGCGGGCAGCTTTTCCTGGCCGTCCCATGCCTCGGCCGCGCCGTAGTGGCAGATGACGACGGTGGGCTTGATCTGTTCCAGATGCCCCTTGAGCCGCTCGAAGCCCTCGGCGGGTGGGCCGAAATAGCTTCGCGAATGCCCCCACACTGTGTCCGCGCTCCAGGCGAGATTGCGAAAGCGCAGTTTCTTGTCGGCGAAGGTCTGGGTGAGCGCGGTCTCGAGATAACTTTGTTCGTCCCGTTCGAAGAACGTGCCGCCGAGCAGCGCGACCAGATCGCCCTGTTGGAAATGAAACCCGCGCGTCTCCACCACGGGCGCGTCTTCCGCCGCGGCGGACCGGATCATGGCGGGACCGGCGAGGAAGCCGGCCAGCAGGCACAACAGAAAAAACCGGCGGGTGGTTTGCTTCATGCGGGCGAGGCTACGGGTTCTTCGCTCGCATGGCAAATGCCAGTTGGTGACGCAACCGGGTTCGGGGAATGCTTTACCCGGTTGGGCAGCGTGGCAGCGTGGGCACGGGTTGCCTTCGCGGCGAATGCTTGCAGCGTTTCTCCATTATGAAAACAAACATGGCCGCCACCGTGGCGGCAGACCCCGTTACTCCCTCCTCCGAATCGTCCAGCCAAGCGGAAGAACGGCGTTGGCTCCGGCAAATCGCCAATGGTGATCGGGACGGTTTTCATCGGTTCCACCGGCGGCTGGCAGGCTTGGTCTATTCCGTGGTATATCAAGTGCTGCGCGATCCGCAGGATGCCGAGGACGTGTCGCAGGAGGTATTCCTGAACGTCTGGAAAAAAGCCCGCCTCTATCACGAGGGCAAAGGCGAGCCGCTGACCTGGCTCTCCTCGCTGGCGCGCAACCGGGCGATCGACCGGCTCCGCGCCAAGGAGCGCCGCTCACGCCTGCGCGACGCGGTGCAGAACGAGCCGGCATTCGCCGCCGCCGATCCCGTGCCCGATGCCGGCCAGGCCGCCAGCACCAATGAACGCGGCGGCATTGTCCGCAGCGCGGTCATGCAATTGACGCCCGAACAGCGTCAGGTCATCGAAATGGCCTATTTCGCCGATCTCAGCCAATCGCAGATCGCGCGGCAGATCGATGTCCCGCTCGGCACCGTGAAGGCGCGGATGCGCCGCGGGCTGGGCAAATTGCGCGGCTTCGTCGAGCCGAAATTGTGACGGAAGAACGCTTGATGGCGAAGCCATCTCCGCCACCGCAGCCGGGGGTTGAGCGTCAGCGACACCCCCGGTTTCCCGCGCCAAATATTCCTCGATCTCGCAGGGATCGCAGCCCGCCTGCGGTGGCTGGCATGGCTTTGCCATGACCACGGCTCACGACGGCCCCTTCACGATCACGGCCACGCGTTCGATGTGATGCGCGCGGCCGGTGGCGGGGTCGATGTCGATGACGCAGCCGCACACCTTGACGTCGCCCTTGGCCACGTAATTGCGCGTGGGCAGATTGCTGGCGAAGCGGTGCAGGATGGGGTCGATCTCGCTGCCGATGATGGAGTGGAGCGGGCCGCACATGCCGGCATCGGTCAAGTAGGCGGTGCCGCCGGGGAAGATCATCTCATCCGCGGTCTGCACATGGGTGTGGGTGCCGACGACGGCGCTGACCGAGCCGTCGAGCCACCGGCCCATGGCGATCTTTTCGCTGGTGGCCTCGCCGTGCATGTCCACGAAGATCACCGGTGTTTCTTTCCGCAACTCGTCCACCGCGGCGCGCGCGGCGGCGAAGGGGTTCTCCAGCGGCTGGCTCATGAACACGCGGCCCTGCACGCTGAGCACGCCGACTTTGCCTTTGGGTGTTTCCAGCACGATCGACCCGTGGCCGGGCGCGCCCGGCGGGTAATTCACCGGCCGCAGCAGGCGCGGCTCGGTGGCCATGTATTCCACGATCTCCGCCTGGTCCCACGCGTGGTCGCCGAGGGTGATGACGCTGGCCCCGGCGCGCAGCAGGCTGATGGTGATCTTGCCGGTGAGGCCGCGTCCGCCGGCGGCGTTCTCCGCGTTGACCACGATGAAGTCGATCCCCAGCGCGGCGCGCAGCCGCGGGATTTGCTCGATCACCGCCTTGCGACCGGGTTCGCCAAAGACATCGCCGAGGAACAACAACCGCAACCGTGCGCCGGGCTCGCCGTCGGACGAGTCTTCATTTGCCGGTGTTGGCGCGGTGTCTTCACTTCCATGTGCTCCCATGCCGCCGAAGGGTTGCGGGATTCCGCCCGATGTAAAGCCCGGCCTGACGCGCGGACGGGCGATTTCCCGAGCACAGCCGGACGCCGGAGACCGCGAGCAAAGCTTCCCACGGCCGTCCGCAAAGAGCCCATCCGCTCAAGCCATCTTCCACCCTAAAGATTTCCGACCGCATGAACAACCGGTTGCGTCATCGCGCCACTCGCGGCATTCTGCGGTCATGATCCCGCTTGACCGCATCGTGACGGATCCCCGCATCATGAACGGGCAGCCCTGCCTGCGTTCCCGGCGGCTGACGGTTCGCCGCGTGGTGGAGATTGCCGCCAACTATCCGGATTCCCGGGAACGCGCCAGGGAATATCCCGAACTCGAGGACGAGGACATCCGCCAAGCGCTGCATTACGCGGCCCTGCATCTGCCGGATCAGGTGGCGGCTTTGGAGGATCATGCGCTGGTTGCTTGATCAGGGACTCCCCCGCTCCACAGCAGCCTTGCTCAGGGAGGCGGGGGATGACGCCTGCCACACCGGTGAGCGCGGCATGGCAGGAGCCGCCGATGAAGAGATCATCGCCATTGCCGCCGCCGAAGGTCGCGTGATCGTGACCCTGGATGCGGATTTTCATGCCCTGCTCGCCGCCACGGCGGCAAACTCGCCATCGGTGATACGGATTCGCGAAGAAGGCTTGAAAGCTCCTGACCTGCTGCCTCTGCTCAAGCGCATCGAAAGCCAGTTCGCGGAAGCGCTGGCCCAAGGCTGCGTCATTTCGTATCATTTGGGGCAGGTGCGCCTGCGACGGCTGCCCATAAAATGAGCCGTCAACAAGCCGGGTGTGGCCTTCGCCCGTCCGGCGTTCACGGCACACGGGTCAGCCATGCGGAGGAGCGGTATTTTTCTTCCGCCAGCCGGGTGGCGAGGGGGAGGACTTCCGGCCACCGCGCGGGGGCCTCGGACGTGGCGATGACTTCTTCCGCCAGGGCTTCGGCAAAAAAGGCCGCTACTTCGGGCGGGGGAAGTGTCCACTGCACGCTGCCTTGGTGCAACAATCCGTGGCGGGTGCGGCGCTGGGCAGCGCCGGCGATTTTTTGGCCGGCGCACAAAAGATCGGCATGGACCGGCGCTTGAAAACACAACCCGCCCAAGCCGGGAACGGGCGCTTCCGCGAGCGCGGCCGCCACTCCCGCTCGTCGCAAGGCCGCCGCCAGCGCGTGATGAATGGCGCGGTAACTGGCCGACGTGCCCATGGTGGCCAGCGGCTCCGCGCGCGGCACGATGAGCGAATACGTCCAATCCACACCCTCGCCGTGCGGAACGATGCCGCCACCGGTCCAGCGGCGGACGAGGGCGGTCTCCGGCGACGCGGCGGCAGCGCGGGCTTCCGCGAACGACACGAAACAACCGAAACTCACCGCGGGCCGGTCCCAACGGTAGAAGCGCAGCACCGGTTGCCCCGCCAAGCGCAGCAATGCTTCGTCGAGCGCCATGTTGAGCGCCGCGTCGTGGGGTTGGCGGTCCTGCCACATGTGCACCCGGCGCAGCACTGGAGCGGGTGGCGCGAGGTCGGGCGTCGTGGCGGCGAGGGTCATGGCAGGGTGTGCGCGTCCGTGGGTCGCAGCGCGGGAAACCCATCTTCATCGAGCGGATACGCCGCCGTGCCGTCTTCGCGCACGAGCCAGATCCCCTCGGCCAATCCGGCCCGCGCGGCTTCCTCCCGCGTCATCACCCGCAGCGGTTGATGAGTCAGTGGGCAACGCAACAGAGCCAGCAATTCCGGCGCGGGCGGGGTGATGGATTCGTTCATGGTCGGCGTTGTCGAAACAACCACAAAGAACGCAAAGAACACAAAGAAAAAGCCGGCGGCCCCTGCGTGCTCCGCGGACAAGGGATCGCTCTTCCGGGCTCTTTGTGTTCTTTGCGTTCTTTGCG
>CAZQUC010000149.1:0-9818 GCA_964596095.1 uncultured Enterobacteriaceae bacterium | reverse complement strand
ATGCGTCATTCCTCCGGATCAAGGATTCCGCCAAGCTCAGCGATGTGTGGCTGCCCGTGAGCGCCCAGGTCACGTCGCCCGCCGGTCTCTGGCTCGGGCAGGTGGATGTCTCCGCCGTCACCAGCACCGTGGCCGGCAGTCCGGGCGCGACCACCCCACGCGCCTTTCCGCTCCGCATGATCGTCCACGTGGGCGCCGACGGCGTGGCCCGTTTGCTCTCGCAGGCGTTTGTCGGCACGCTCAGCACCCCCGGCAATCCCGTAGGCATTTGCACCAAGGAATCCACCTTGCTCGCGGGGAAAAAGGCCGACGCCCTCCGCGTCGTTTCCAGCCAGATGCCGCTCGACCGTGTCATCGACGGCACGGGTTCTTTCGCCGTCGGCTCCACGCTTGCGCATACCGTGACGATTCTTTTTGACGACCCGACCAATCCGTTCGTCCACACCTACCACCCGGATCACGACAACCGGGACGCGCGTTTCGTCCCGTTGGCCGCCGGGGTCGAGAGTTATAACATCACCCGGCAGCTCAGATTCACCTTCACCAGCGCGCCGCCCGACGGCTCCACCATCAGCGGATGGGGGACCACCGTTTATGGGGGAACCTATGCCGAAACCATCACCGGCTTGCACAAGAATCCGCTCACCGTCGGCGGCTCCTTCATGTTCCGCCGTCTTTCCGAAATCGCCGAGATCACTTCCAACTAGCACGCCCCGCCATCCTCAAATGTTTCCTGCCATGAAGACCCTGTCATTCGCCCTGCCCCTGCTGGCCGCCACGCTCGTGGCTTCCGCCCAGACCTCCGGTGTCCCGTCGCTCCTGAGTTATCAAGGTCATGTGACCGATGCCTCCGGCACGCCCATCGGCTCGGACTCGCCCGTCAACCGCGCCATCACCTTCAAATTCTATGACAGCAGTTCGGGCGGCACGCCGCTTTATGCCGAGGCGCAGACCGTCACCATTGCGAGCGGCGATTTCAGCGTGCTCATCGGCAATGGCACCGGTGTCTCCGGTTTCCCCGGTCCCGGCGCGCCGGCGCAAACGCCTTACATCACGCTGCCGTCGCTTTTCGAGGGCAATCTTTACCTCGGCATCACCGTCGATGACGGCACCGCCGCCGCGGATGCCGAGATCGCGCCACGCCAGCAGATCGTCTCCGCCGCCTACGCCTTCCGCGCCAAGGTCGCCGAAGCCGTGGCCGATCACGCGCTCAGCACCGACATGCTGGCCGACTCCGCCGTCACCACCAACAAGATCGGCGCGTCCCAGGTGACCACCGTCAAGATCGCCGACGGCAATATCACCACGGCCAAGCTCGCCAACGCCGGCGTGACCGCCGCCAAGCTCGACACCTCGACCATCGGCCTCTGGACGCCCAGCGGCTCCCATGTTTACCGGCCCTCCGGCAATGTCGGCATCGGTCAGTCCAGCCCGGGCTTTCCGCTCAACTTCGCCAGCGCCCTCGGCGACAAGATCTCGCTTTATGGAAACAGCGGCGCCCACTACGGCTTGGGCGTCCAGAGCAACCTGCTCCAGATTTACACCAACGCCAATTCCGCGGATGTCGCCTTCGGCTACGGCACTTCCACGAGCTTTACGGAAACCCTGCGGATCAAAGGCAATGGCAATACGGGCCTCGGCACGAGCACGCCGACCGAGAAGCTCCATGTGAATGGCGGCAACGCCCTCATCCAGAATACCTCCGCGCCTGCGCTCAAACTCTCCACCGGTTCCGCCACCACCGACCTCGGCATGGCCACCTCCTCCGGCCAATACTCCGCCTCCGCCGCCACCGGCGACTCCGTCCTCCGCGCCTCCGGCAAGCTCCATCTGCAAAGCGGCAGCGGCGCTTCCGCGCTGACGATCGACGCTTCCAACCGCCTTGGGATCGGCCAACCCAGCCCCGGTTTCCCCCTCAACTTCGCCAGCGCCCTCGGCAACAAAATCGCGCTCCATGGCAACAGCGGCAATCATTACGGCCTGGGCATCCAATCCAGCCTGCTCCAGATCTACACCTCCGGCAACACCGCCGACGTCGCTTTCGGCTACGGTTCTTCCACGAGCTTCACGGAAACCCTGCGGGTCAAGGGCAATGGCCGGGTCACCCTCGGCACCACCGACACCCGCGCGCGGCTCAACATCGGCAGCGTCACCGCCACGTGGGATTCCTTCGGGCGTCTGACCACCAACGGCGGCAACAGCGACAACACCACCTACACCAATCAACCGCTCTCGATCTATGCCACGGGCCATGTCCTGGCCAGCCAGTTCGACATCAGTTCCGACGCCCGCATCAAAACCGGAATTCAGCCGTCCGACGGCGCCCGAGATCTGGATAGGCTGTCTCATATCCGCATCACCGATTATCGATATAAAGATGAACTCACCGGCGGCTCCCGGCCGCAAAAGAAAGTCATCGCCCAGCAGGTCGAGGAGGTCTTTCCCCAAGCCGTGGCCCAGCGCACGGGCGTGATCCCGGATCTTTACCGGAAGGTGGAGGTCAAGGACGGCTGGGTCCGGCTGGCCAGCGATCTCAAGGCCGGCGAACGCGTGCGCCTCATCGATCCCACGGGCGACGCGGTGCGGGAAGTGCGGGAAGTCCGTCCCGAGGCCTTCCGCGCCGACCTTGATCCCGCGGTCACCGAAGTCTTCGTCTATGGCCGCGAGGTGCCGGATTTACGCAGCGTGGATTACGACGCGATTTCCATGCTCAATGTGTCCGCCACGCAGGAGTTGCATCGCAAAGTGGTGACGCTGGAAACGGCGCTGGTCGATAAAGACGCGCGCCTTGCCGAACTGGAGAAACGCTTGAAGGCCCTGGAACATCTCCTCAGCAGCAGCCGATAACCCCCAACGCCCCAACATCATGGCCAGCCAGTCCATCCCCTCGCAGGTGGCGATCCGTGTGGCGCGGGCGGTCGTCGCCGGCCTGCTGCTCTGCGTTTGGGCCGCTCCCGTGGCGGCCCAGAACGAGATCAAGAGCGAAGTCGCCAACAAGCTCACCTATCGCGCGGGCGGCATCCCCAGTGGATCCGGCGGCGCGCCCACCGGCGAGCCCGCGATCACGCCGCAATTCTCCAACGTCGTCGAGACCTCCGCCACGGCCGGGCCGATCGCCGCCACGCCGGACGTGACTTCGCGTTACTCTTCCTCCGGCGCGGTCGTGCTCCGCCGGGCCAGCCTCGGCCAGACCTTTTCCTCCGGCGTGCCCCGCTATTTCCTCGGTGATCGCCTCGTTCCTCCCGCCGAGTATCTTTCCGACAATGGCATCACCATTCCCGTGACGCCCGACTTCTGGCGAGCCGAGCCGGTGCGCGCGGGAGAAATCGTCGTCAATCCTTCGGGCGAGCCGCTGACCGATTCCACCGGCGTGGCGGTCGCCAATACCGGCGGCGTCATCGTGCCCGCGCTCGCGGAGGGTGTTTACGAGAGCTTTTACTACAGCCCGCACGCCAAGGCCGCTTTCGCCTACCAGCCCGGCCAGGTGCAGGTGTGGTGGCGCTCCCGTCTCCCCGGCGACGACGGCAACTATCTCCTCGTGGAGGAAATTTTCTCCGTTTCCTCCGCCACCACCAGTCCGGTGCGCACGCTTTACTGGACCGAGAAAGGCTTCAACAGCCCGCGCGTCACCATCCCCGGCGGCCGCATCGTCGCGGTCAATCCCGTCTATAGCAACGTCTTCCCTCCCACGGTCGCGGAGGAATACATCATCCCCGGCACGTCGCCGCCCGCCGACCCCAACGCCCAGCCTGCCGCCGAACTCCGCACCGTCTGGTTCGAGAAGAACAACGGCGTCGGCGAGCTTCACGCTTACAATGCCGAGGGCCGCCTCCTCGTCGAATACCTCGGCGCGCTGCTCGACGACGGCTCGCACGAATTCCTCGGCGCGGACATCGTCGAAGTTTCCCAGGCCGCCGACGCCACCACGCTCACCGTGTTGCTGGGTGAGGAAATCCGCCCCGCGATCGAGGACCGCACGCTCCTCGCGCTGCCCGTCAACAACAGCGGCTCCTCCGATACCACCACCTACTACGGCAGTGTGGCGCGCCCCGACGGCTCGCTCGCCTATTATGCCGAACGCGAGAATCTCATCGAAGACCGCGTTGTTTTTTACTGGCTCGAATCCCTCGATGCCGCGCTTCCGCCTGCGTCCGGGCTCGCTGCCGGCCTCCGGCTCGATTGGCCGAAATACCTCCACAAATATCTGCACGTCTGGCCCGGCGAAGTGGGGGCTTTCGCGCATTACACGGTCGGCCACGGCGGCAGCTCGCTCGACACTGGCACCGGCCTCAAGTTCGAAGGCGGCAAGATTCCGACGCTCATTTATCAGGACGACGCCGAGCAGGACGAAGCCACCATCGACGCCGTCACCCAGCGCCTGCTCGTGGATCTCGGCGGCGACCAGCTCAACCGCACGCTTCTCAAATTCACCGGCGACAATGGCGGTGTCTGGTATGTCCGCCTCCTGACCCAGGCCGTGGACCGTGACGGCTTCCTCGAAAGCGACGGAGGCGCCGCGCTCACCGGCACGGCTTACGTGGGACGCCGGCTCGAGCGGCCCTCCGCCGATTACACGCTCGCCGGTTACATCGCGGGCGGCACCGCGTATGCGCCGGGCGCTTACAAAGATCCGTTCGCCGTCGGCATCGCCACCGCGGAAACCGGCGCCATCATTCCCGTCAATGAGTTGCCCGGCGAGGCCAACGCGCTCACCGTGTGGTGGTTCAAAAAAGTCGCCGCGCCGTCCGCCGAATTCGCCGATTTCTACACGCCCGCCAAGATCGGCCGCTATGCCGTGGAATATCGTGACGACGATCCTCGTCTCGTGCTCGCCTCCAATGCCGGATCGGGCGATCTTTCCCCCGCGCAAAACGCCGGCTTCATCTACGTGCAAAACGATCCTGCTCTCGCTGGCTACAATCCCAACGAAGAGCACGCGCTTCTGCTCGGAGGCCGCGCCTACGCGTTGCGCGACGACCTCAATATCGTCAGCGGCGCGGGCTTCACTTCGTTGCCGCGCGTGTTGTTGCAATACACCGACCCCGCCGACCAGCGCCCGGCCATGGCGGTGTGGGAAGTCCGGCGCGAGGACGACGAGCACACCTTCGACTACGCGCTCACCGCCGGCACGATCGTCAATTCGCCCATGCCCTTGCCGCGGCTGCCGTTGCCTGTCGATGCCGAGACCGGCTTGAGCCGCAACATGGAAGTCGAACCCGAGGCCGGCCGGGATGCGCCGGTCGCGGGCGCGCCCTCCCACTACGAATCCTTCACGTTCAAGGACCGCAAAGGCTACGATTGGGTCTATCGCGGCCCGCACAATCCCGATGGAGGGACGACGCCTGCCTTTGGCATGCAGTGGTATTACACCCTGCGCGACGGCTTCTACATCCCCGGCCTCGCGTCGCAGCCCGCCGTGGGCACGATCCTGCCGTATTTGCGCCCGCAAAATGTCGATGGCACGTTCGCCGGCGATCCCGTCACCAGCACGCCGATCACCGTGCTCTATCGCCCCGTCTGGCCGGCCAACGTGCCGTCGATGAGCGTCGGCGAAACGCTCACGCTGCCCAATCACGGCCTGCCCGCGGTGCGTGGCCAGACCAGCGCCCACGTGCTTTACCAGCAATCCATCGCGCGGGAAGGTTCCGCCGTCGCCAGCGTCACGCTGCACGACCCCACCCGCGCCAAGACCGTCCTGCTCGATGCCGCCAACGTCGGCCTCGCCACGTTGCCCGCTTCCGCCGCCACCACGATGAATGCGGGCAAGACATACTTCCAGCTCCTCCCGCCCCACCTTCAGCAACGCTTTTACTTCGACCCTACCCTGGGCGAAGTCGGCGGCCTCATGCTCGTGGGCGAGTTCATCGACGAAATCGCGGGCGAGGACTACCTGCTCCTCAACACGCTCAGCCCCGATGACGTCACCTCGCTCAAGGCCGTCGTGACTTCCACCGACAACGACGCGCAGGCGTGGTCTAACGCCATCGACAGTCTCGCCACCAAAGTCGAGACCTTCATCGAGGATCCCGCGAAGAAGGGCACCTACATTCCCGACGCCGCGCGCACCGTCACCGTCAGCGGCACCTCGCTCGCCGCCATCGGGGACTCCGACACCGCCGTGGACAGCTACGCCCTCACCGCCACCGGCGCGGGGTCCGGCTACGTGTCGCTGCTGTTCGGCAACGGCTACGCGTTCACGCCCGAGGGCGAGCCGGTGTCGGTCGCCATCATCCGCGTCGCGCCGCAACTCTACACCGGCGATCTCAAGGGCCTCACGCCTTCCAACCCGCTCGACGAACAGACCACCCTCCGCCACAGCGGCGACTTCGCCGCGCATCCCGAGCACTACGAGTTCGATTGGCGCTACGCTCCGCCGCAGGATGGCGTCCAGCCGGCGGTTTACACCTATTCGATGGAGGCGGTTCTCGGCGGCTCGGACGCCAATCTCTGGCGGCTCGCGGCCAATCCCGGCGCGACGCTGCCCGCGTCGTATCCCGTCGAGCAATACCCGTTTCCCCGCTCTCTCACGATCAACAACGCCTCCTCCACCGCCGCTTCCGGGAACCCCGGCCTCGTGGCCCAATCCGTCTCCGGCCTCCACTTCGACGGCGCCATTCCCTCCCGCGTCGTCTTCAGCGCCGAACTCGGCGTGCATGATGGATTCGTCCTGTATGTCAACGGCACCGCCGCGCTCGCCTCGCGCCTGCCGTCCGGCATCGCGCCGCCCTCCGGCCTCACGTCCACCGACGCCCGCACCGGCCTTGCGCCCGATGGCCTGACCTACCAATACGAGGTCGCCTCGTCCTATTTCGTCACCGGCGACAACCGCCTCGACATCGCCTTCTACAGCGCCGCCGACCTCAATGCCACGTCGTGGGTCAATCTCCGTTTCGATGCCTCCGTCGAAACCGACCACGTCGAGGCCCTTGGCTCCCCGTGGACCCAGCCCAACGGCACGCTCAGCAACACCGTCGTCGTCGGCGGCTCCGCCGACTCGCCGCTCGGCAATCCGCTCCTCGTCTTCAGCGACAACTATTTCACCATGCGCTACCGCCCGAAGGAAGGCGTCGCCAATGTCGCCGGCGACGGTTGGAGCCGGTGGATGACGCCCAAGCTCGTCGAAAGCTGGATCAAGCGCGCGCTCGACGGCATCAATCCCTTCACCCAGCGCACCGACGATCTCTTCAACAACCCGATCTCCACCGACGTCTCCGTTCTCACCCAGGCCGGCAAGCGCTGGGAAGGCGACGTCGCCCTCACGCTCGATAGCATCAACGATTTCGGTCTCATCGAAATCTACGAGACGCTGCTCAATCGCGCCAAGAACCTTTCCATCGACGCCGGTTACGACGATCCCGCCACCAACGACACGCTGCTGCTCTCCGCCGGGTATCTCAACGACCTCTACATCGTCCTCGGCAACGAAGCCTCCGACGACGCCGACAATCCCACCATCGCCATCGACGGCGAACTCACCGCCTCGCAGGTCAATACTTCGCGCTTCTCCTTCGAGGGCCAGGTGCCGTCGCTCATCGAGGAGGAACTCGCGCTGCTCCGCGGCCGCGATGATTTCCTTAGTCCCGGCGTCATCGTCGCTCCGGCCTACAACCGGTTGTATTGGAACTATATCAACGGCATCGACTCCGGCGAATCGATCTACGCCATCAACTACGACATCAAGGAAAAAACCGGCGGTCCTTACGCCGACGGCACGCTCGATGCCTCCGATGCCTATCACATGTTCCCGCAGGGCCACGGCGACGCTTACGGCCATTACCTCACCGCGCTCAGCGGTTACTACAAGCTGCTCACCGCGCCCTTCTTCACCTGGACCCCGCGCAGCGAAGGCGTGAGCGTCCTCGGCCAGACCGTGCAGATCGATTACCAGGACGAGCGCAAATTCGCCGCCGCCGCCGCCAACGTCGCCCGCATCGGCGCGCGCGTCCTCGACCTCACCGCCCGCGCCAGTTATCGCGACGATCCCTCCGCCGGCTGGGAGCACCAGCGCGACGGCAAATATAATGCCTCCACCGGCCTCACGCGCCACTGGGGCACCGACGAATGGGCGTCCCGCGCCGGCCAGGGCGCTTATTACCACTGGATCAGCGCCAATGCCATGCTCCCCGACAAGGACGAGAACCCCCAGCACACCGGCATCCAGATCATCGACCGCACCACCGTGCCCGAACTCTCCGAGATCGTCTCCAGCGCCGAGACCATCCAGAGCACGCTCGATGCCCAGTGCGCGCACCTCAACCCGCTCGGCCTCGCCAAGGGCGCCATCGCCTTCGATATTTCGCCCACCGCGCTCAAGGCCGGCCAGTCCCATTATGAGCAGATTTACCTGCGCGCCCTCCAGGCCTGCCTCAACGCCAAGGCCGCCTTCGACCAGGCCTGCGCTATGAACCGCCTCCTGCGCGACCAGAACAACAGCCTCGATCATTACAACAACGCTGTCGAAACCCAGGAGCGCACCTACGAATACCAGCTTCTCGAAATCTTCGGCTCCGCCTACCCCGGCGATGTCGGCCCCGGCAAACTCTACGCGCAAGGCTACACCGGCCCCGATCTCTACCACTATTACTTCATCGACCGGCCTTCCGACTTCGTGGAAACCGGGACCACCGTTTCGATCACCTTCCGCGAACCGCTCGAGATGACTCCCTTCACCGAATGGTCGCTCGACGCCGTCTATGACCGGATCAACGACCCGCCGCAATACACCGAGCGCACGTTCTCCCTCGCGCCCCATCGCCTGATGCAGTTCGCCCCCGGCGGCTACGGCTCGCGCGGCCAGCCCGGCGCCCTCCAGCGCGCCTTGCTCGACGTGTATCAGGCCCAGGTCAACGCCCGCGAGGCCTCCGATACCCTCGATACGTTGATGCGCCGGTTCAACCGCGACTACCAGCTCTTCACCGAGTTCCGCACCGCTTACGACGACGCCAATGCCGGCGCTGCTGAAAAGCTCGACCAGGCCGCCGCGTATCTCACCGCCTCTTCGACGCTCACCAATTCCGCCGCGCTGCTCCAGCTCAGCGCCGAATTCATCTCCGCCATCGCCGACGCCACCGCCGAAGCGTTCCCCACCTCGGCCGGCCTCGCGATCGACGCCACCTCCGCCGCCCGCGGCCTCGCCGCTTACTCGGGGGCCACTTCGGCCTACGCCCAGGGTCTCTCCGCGCTGGCTTTTGAGAATACGGTCGCCTACCTCGAAGCTGAGGCCGAAAACCTCGCGTCCGAGGCCGAGGACTTCTACGCCCAATACGATTGGGACAATCAGGACAAACAGCACGTCGTCGAATTCGAGCGCCTGCTCGACAAAGTGTTAGGCCACCGCTTCGAGCTCGCCCGGCGTCTCGGCGAGCTGCAACAGGCCTCGGAGGAAGTCTCCCGCCTGCTCGCGAAATCCAACCAGATTCTCGCCGAACGCGAAATCTTCCGCCAACGCGCCGCCGTCGTCATCCAGGGCTACCGCACGCGCGACATGACCTACCGCACCTTCCGCAACGAGGAGCTTTCCCAATACCAGGCCCTCTACGATCTCGCCTCCCAATACACCTACCTCGCCGTCCAGAGCTACGACTACGAGACCGGCTTGCTCGGCGCCGACGCCGGCAAGGCGCTCATCGACGGCGTCATCGCCACCCGTTCACTTGGCGACTTCAAATTCGGCCATCCCATTGCCACCACCGGCACGTCCGGTGACGGCGGCCTCGCCCTCCTGCTCGCCCGCCTCCAGAGCGACTGGTCCGTGGTCAAACCTCGCCTCGGCATCAACAACCCCGACCAATACGGCACCCTCTTCTCCCTGCGCCAGG
>CAZQUC010000148.1:0-9840 GCA_964596095.1 uncultured Enterobacteriaceae bacterium | reverse complement strand
CGGTGAGGTGTCATCGCAACCCTGCCGGGCGAAGGCGGCCACCATCCCCTGGTGCCGGGCGCGTTTCCGGCGGGCATTGGCCGCCACATACCACACGCACCGCAGCAGCCACGCGCGGAGCGCCGCGGCGTCGCGGGGAGGAGCGGGCAATTGGGAAAGCTTGAGAAACACATCCTGCGTCACTTCTTCTGCCAGAGTCGCGTCCTCCACCTGCCGCCGCGCCAGCGCTTCCACCCAAGGACGATGCTCCCGGCAGGCCTCCTCCAGCAGGCGGACGGAAGGGGCAGGGTCATGGGATGGAATGGAGCGCCGACGCATAGGCTATGAATACAGTGTCTCCGCCCACGAGAGAGCGGACAAAAAATTCCGCGTCCTCTCCGGATTCGTCGCCGGGTGACATGTTCTCGCGCCCGCGGCGGAAAGGGATCAATCCCCCTCCCGCAAATACTCCTGGAGACGCTCCCGCAATTGGGTGCGGGCGCGGAAGAGCAGGCTTTTGACGGCGGGCACGGTGGTGCGCAGGACGGTGGCGATGTCTTCGTAAGCCATGTCTTCATACCGGCGGCAGATGACGGCGAGCCGCTGCTGCTCGGGCAGCCCGGCGATGGCGGCGTCGATGGCGCGCTCCAGCTCGGCCTGGAGCGAGGCGGCGTCCGGCGCTTTCACCGAGGGATCGGCGAAATCCCGCGGCGTGTCGTCGCCGGGCGAGAGGGGCGCGTCCAGCGAGACCACCGGATGCCGGCGGCGGCGGCGTGTTTCATTGAAGACGAGATGCCGCACGATGGTGAAGAGCCACGTGGTGAACTTGGCGGTCGGCTCGTAGCGCGGTGCGGCCTTCCACACACGGAGGAAGACCAGTTGCGCCAGGTCGTGCGCCTCTTCGACCTGCCCGAGCATCCGCGCGCAAGTGCCGATGACGGCGCCTTGGTGCAACTCCACTAATTCGCGGAAGGCCATCTCATCCCCGTCGCGGACACGGATCATCAAGCGCACGCTGCGCGCGTCCGCATCTCCGGTTTCGTCATGTGCCAGCGCTTCCCCGGCGGCCATGGGCGGATTCACAGCCCGCGACCAACCCCGGTCAAGGACAGAGGTTGCGCGGAAGCGACGCGCCAAGCGCTTTTCTTTGAACGGCGTGTCCAGCGCGCCAAGCCTCGCGGGCTCGCGTTGGCGTGACGGCGAGAGGAGTAAAGAATCGCTCGCTTCGCGGGGAAAATGGAGGAAACTCGCAACGCGGCGTCACCCTGTGGTGTCGAAGCGCGGCGACCGGCGGAAGCCGCCGGATTTTTCGAGTCTCTTTCATCCCCCTTCGCATTCGCATATGGAACAGTCCGACCTTGCCGATTTCTGGCAGCGCGCGGCCCGGCGCACGGCCCGCCGGCTCAATGCCGCTTGGTGGTGGCAGTCGTTCGCGCCCTTGCTGGTGGGAGGCGGCGCGGTGGGGTTCGCGTTGTTGTTCTGGCTGCGTTCGCGCGAGATTCCACTGCATGCGGGCTGGGTGACGGCGGCGGTGGCGGGCGCTCTGCTGGGCTTAGGGATCGTGGCATGGGCGTGGGGCCGCCGGAAATTCATTCCGGAAGATCAGGCGTTGGTGGCGCTGGAGGCGCGCTTGAAATTGCACAACGCGCTGTCGGTCGCGGCGGCTGGACGCGCGCCCTGGCCACCGGTGGTGGCGGCGCCCGATGCCGGGTTCCGCTGGTCATGGTCGTGGATCGGCGGACCGTTTTCCGCGGCGGCGGCGTGTCTGGCGGCGGCGTTGTTGCTGCCGGTGCCGGGCGAGGCCGAGGCGCGGCTGCTCCCGCCGAGCGAGCCGCCTTCTTGGCAGGAGATGGCGTCGTGGCTGGAAACGCTGCAGGAAGAGAAAATCGTCGAGGACGAGCAATTGGCCGAACTGCGGCAAAAGCTGGAGGAATTGCGCGCCCAGCCCGAAAAAGATTGGTATCGCCACGAAAGCCTGGAAGCCACCGATTCGCTGCGGGAGAGCCTGGAACGCTCGCTGGAGCAGATGGGGGCGCAACTCGATAGCGCCGCGCGCAGCCTGAATGGGCTGGAAAATTACGCCGATCAACTTTCCGCGGAGGCGAAGGACAAGCTGGCCGCGGATTTCCAGGCCGCGTTGGAAGGATTGCGGGCCAATGAATTGAAGCTCGATCCCGAGTTGATGAAAAAGCTCTCGCAGGTGGATCCGAAGAATCTCGCCGCGCTGTCGCCCGAGCAACTCCAGCAATTGCGCGAAGCGTTGAAGAAAAACGCGCAAGCGTGCAAGGAGTGCCAGAATCCCGGCGCGGGTCCCGGATTTCTCGGCGATGGCCAAGGCTCCGACGACGAAGAAATGGCGGCGCTGATGAAGCTGATGGGTTACGGGCAGGGGGAAGGCGGGATGCCCGGAACCGGGGGAGTCTCCCGCGGGCCGGGCGCCGCGCCGTTGTTCCTGGGCGACACCGAATCACGCCTGGGCACGAACAACCAGGAGAACGTCCGCAACGATGATCTATCGCGCGCCGCGCCCGCCGACCTGATCGGCTTGGGCGAGCAGGAGCATCAACTCGATAAAACCGAGCGCGGCCCGCGCGAGGCCGGCGCCGCCGATACCGGTCGCGGGGGCGAGCAGGTGTGGCAGGATAGCTTGGCCCCCGGAGAGCGCGCGGTGTTGAAGCGGTATTTCAATCGGGAGTGAGATAATAAGATAATGAGACAACGGAAGCCGGCCTTTGCTTGGTGGTGGTGAGGGCAAAATGGCCGACAAAATTCCTTGTCCGCAGCGCCGATAGTGGCGTAAACTCACTATGCCATGAAAAAATATCCTTGCTGGGTAGTGGTCGCGGATGGTTCCCGCGCCCGGATCTTCGAACGGAACAAATACAACGATCCGCTGCGGCAGATCGAGCAATTGGAGAATCCCGCCTCAAGGCAGAAAACATCGGAATTGGTCTGTGACAAGCCGGGCCATGCCTCGCGTGGCGATACGCTTTCGCTGCCGAGCGAGATCGAGGAGGATCGCTTCGCCAACCGGCTGGCGCAGCAATTGGGCCTGGCCGCCCACAACGGGCATTTCCATGATCTCGTGCTCGTCGCCGCGCCCCGGTTCCTCGGGCAATTGCGGGCCGGGCTGCCGGGACCGGCACGCGCCAAGGTCGTGACCGAAATGGCGAAAAACCTCACCACGCTGCCTCCGGCGGAGATTCAGCAACATCTGGAAGCCGCCAATGCGGCGTGAGGCCCTGGCCATCGACGGCGACGGGATGAAACCGGCGGTCCCTCATCGGGAGATCGCCGGTGGGAGTTGCCGAAGTCTTCGCGGGATCGGCCGGTGCGGTCGTTGGGCCGCGTGCGGTGTGGCGCTCGTTTGGCTATGGGTGGCCGGCGGGTTGATGGAGCCGGCGCGTGCGGAGGCTCCGCCGAATGTCGTCTTCATCGTTTCCGATGACCATCACTGGCACGACTATGGCTTCATGGGGCATCCGCAGGTGCGGACGCCGCATTTGGACCGGCTGGCCTCGCAAAGTCTGGTTTTCCGGCACGGCTATGTGCCGTCCAGCTTGTGCTGCCCGAGCCTGGCCTCGATCATTTCCGGGCTTTACCCGCATCAGAGCGGCATCACCAGCAACGATCCACCGGTGCCGGAGAGCGGGCGGCAACCCGCGGCCGGGAGTCCGGAGTTTGAAGCCGCGCGCGAGCCGTTCAACCAGCTGATGGACCGTCTGTCCACGCTGCCGAGGTTGCTGGCGGCGCGTGGCTACGTGAGTTTCCAGACCGGCAAATGGTGGCAGGGGGATTTCTCCCGCGGTGGGTTCACCGATGGAATGACCAAAGGGACGCGGCATGGCGACGAGGGGCTCAAGATCGGCCGCGAGACCATGCAGCCGATGTGGGACTTCATCGACCGGGCGCAGCGTGAGGAGAAGCCGTTTTTTCTTTGGTATGCGCCGTTCCTGCCGCACCAGCCGCATGATCCACCGGAGCGATTGCTGGCCCGCTACCGGGACGTGGCGCCCTCGCTGCCCGTCGCGCGCTATTGGGCGATGATCGAGCGGTTGGATGAAACCTGCGGCGCGTTGCTGGAATTTCTCCGGGAAAAGGAACTCGAGGAAAACACGCTCGTGGTTTACGTCGCGGACAATGGATGGATCCAGGATCCGGAGCGGCCGCGTTATGCCCCGCGCTCCAAGCAGAGCCAATACGACGGCGGGTTGCGCACGCCGATCCTGCTGCGCTGGCCGGCGAGTGTGAAGCCCGCGGCCTCACCGCATCCCGTCCTCTCCATCGATCTCGCGCCGACCGTGCTGCGGGCGATCGGGTTGCCCGTGCCGTCGGAATGCCAGGGGATCGATCTGCTGGATGACCAAGCCGTGGCCGCACGGGAGGCCATTCACGGCGAAATTTTCACCCACGACGCGCAGCGTCTCGACCAGCCGGCCGCCAGTCTGCGCTGGCGGTGGATCATCAGCGGCCGGGCCAAACTCATCGTGCCCCACGCCGCCAATGAGCCGACGGCGCCGGTCGAGCTTTATCATCTCGATCAGGACGAGGACGAGCGGCACAACCTCGCGGAAAGCGAGCCTGGCACGGCGCGGGCGCTGCGGCGTCGATTGGATGATTGGTGGACGCCGTCACCTTAAGCCGGAACTCCGGGGTTCCGGCGCTGGAGAGACGATGCCGCGTTATCGGGGCGTGACGGTGGTTGTCTTATAACCGGCTTTCTTCACTTCGAGGGTTTTGATCGGAACGGGCAGGCTGGGAATGGTGGCGATGCCGTTGGCGTCGGTGTAGTTGGCCGAGGAATAGGTGGAGCCGTTGCGGCTGACCACCGAAGCCCCTTGGACGGCCTTCTTGGTGTGGTAGTCGGTGACGGCCACGACATTGGTGGTTTCGCAGGAAACGGCGAGGGAGGCGAGGGCGAGGGCGAGGATGAGTTTGGTGTTCATGGTGCTGTTTTCTTGATGGTGGTGTGGGTTGAGGTCGTGCCGGGCACGAAGAAGATGAAACAAACGCAAAATGAGCGATTGTTCAAGGAACTGATGAGGGGATGGGAGGAGGACGGCGGCGCGGGCGGGTGACGACAGCGGCCGTGAGGGTCAGCACGCTCAAGCCCATTAACGAAGCGGCGAGAAAATAGCCATTTTGGAGCGGTTTCGTCTCGGCCACGGTCCGCCGCAGTTCGGCGGCGCCGGCGGGGTCGTCGATGGCCATTTCCTCCGCCAGGCGCAACTGGCCGTCGCGTTTATCCTTGAGTTTGAGGAGAGTCATAGCACTGATCACGATCAGCGCGCCGGACAAGACGCCCCACCGGAGCCACCCCGGCAGCGCGGAAAGCGCGGCGGCGATGATCAAGCCGAAGGCCACATTGGCGCCGAGCGGCCAGATATCGTTCCAGGTCAGGGTCACTTCGCCGATGGGAGTGGAGGAGAGCAACACCGGCCGGCTGTGGAGGTAGCCGATCGCTCCCAACAGGGCCAGCGCCACGAGCCGGACGGCCCAATGGCGTGCCCACCGGAGGGACGGATGGCATTTATTTTCCATACTGGCGGCGGTGAAGGGAGAGGAGGATCACGAGATAGGAGCCGGCGATCCAGCATCCGAGGACGACGAGAGGGGAAATGGCGGGCACCACATCGGAGAACAGATACCGCCACCGGTAGCGCGGGGAAAGGTCGTCACGGTTGTTGACGGTGTTGGGTTTGGTGGTGACGCCATTGTTGGTCGAGGTTTCGACGGAGCGCGCGCCCATGCGGTTGTGGAGCAGGGCCAGGTTTTGCCACGCGGTGTTGTGCGGCGAGGTTTTCTCGTAGCTTTCCTCCATCGCGCCGCCGAGGACATCATGCCACGTCACTTTTTCGTCCGCGTTGGGCGTGCGCTCATTGGTCATGAAGCTGGGGATCTTCGTCTGGTTGGTCAGCTTGGGCACGCGTTGGCCGTAGATGTGGCTGACCTCCATCAGCCGCTCGGCGGCAAAGCTCGGCATCAGCGAACTGAAGGTCCGCACGGCGCGCGACATCTCGGGCAGGGTGACGACGAATCCGCCGAGGAGGATTTGCGGGATGAGCACCAGTGGCACCCACAGCACGGCCTGGGTGGCGCTTTGCGCGAGCGCGGAAATGAGCAGCCCGAGGCCGACGCCGGTCAAGGCAGCCAGCAGCAGCGCCCCCAGTCGCAGCCCCAGGCAGGTCCACAAGACCTGCTTGATGCTGAGGCCGTGGCTGGTCACCCGTTGTTCGAGCGGCTCGCCGGTGAGTTCCGCCACGGTGGGGGAGACTACTTTCTCCACTTCCTCGTCGGAGGAATCCAGGAGGTTCATTTCCAGCGCGCAATGCTTGGCCGTCCACCAGGCGAAACGCTCGGACCAGGTTGGCGCGAGCGGTTTGGGCGCGGCGATGTTGATGAAGGCTTCGGGTGAGACGGCGCGCTCGATCACCACTTCCAGTTTCCCACCCGCTCCTTGGCGGACGGTGAAATCGGCCGCTGTCAATTTGATGTTCCGCATCTCCTCATCCAGGATGGAGACGTGGATATCCTCCGGATCATCAATCTGGTCGGAAAAGGAAATGGGATACGCCGCCCCCGCCTGGCCGTTGCCGGAGAGGGTTTCTTCGTTCTGAGTTTCCGTATTGGAAGCGTCGTCGCTGATGGTCAGCGCGCGGTTGCCGGCGGCGGAAGATGCCCCCGACGCGTCGGTGCTGGTGGCGATGACGCGTTTTCGCAAATCCTCGATGAATTTCCGTTGGGGAATCTCCACCGGGTGCGCCAGCGAGGCGACCACGGTCAGGCTGCCGAGCAAGAGCATGGCCTGGATGGCGGTGATGCCGAAGAGGAAGAGAAATTTGCTCTGGATGTAGGAGTTCAGTCCGAGACCGGAGACGCGCTCGCGGCGGAAGATGGGCAGTTCGCCGACGATCTGTTGCGCGGCATTGCTGCAGCCGAACCACATGGTGGCGATGATGGCGAGGAAGAGGCGGAAGCCGGTGTCGTCGCTCACCCAGCCGACCAGCCCGCCAATGAGCATGGCCTGGGCGAAGAGAAAGAGCACGTTCATCCGGTCGGCGACGATGATGCGCCACTGGCGCGTCACCAGCAGCAGCAGGCTGCGGAGAAAGCCCGCGCCGAGCCGGGGGCGTTCGCGTTCGACCACCGGCGGGGGAGGCGGAAAGTGGGATTGCTGGCGCGCGGCGATGGGGGAGGCGTTGTAAGCCTCTTCCCAATCCGCCGCCCGATGGTCCTCGCCCGCGAAAAGCCCATAGACTTTTTCCAGCGGTGTCTGGTTGGCGGAGGTGGAAGCGCCGATTCCGAAGGCGCTCTCGGGCATTCCCGCCGCCGAAACGGAGCCGAAGGCCGATCCCGGTTGCGGCAGAGGCGGCGGGCCGCCGACACCACCGGAGGAGGTTTCCGAGGACAAGCCGGAGAAAAAGAAATCCCGCGCTTCCTCCACCTTGCCCATGAAGGCCAGCCGGCCGTCGTGGATGTAACAGATGCGGTTGAAGAGATAGGCCGATTGCAGCACGTGCGTGACGGTGACGATGGTGACGCCGGTCAGCGACAGGCGCTGGAGGTCGATCATCAGCAGTTTTTCAATGGCTGGATCCAGACCGGAGGTCGGCTCGTCGAGGAAGAGGATCGACGGGCGGGCCAGCAGCTCGGTGGCGATGCTGACGCGCTTGCGCTGACCGCCGGAGAGGGCGGAGATGCGCTTGTGCCGGTGCTCGCCCAGCACGAGGCGCTCGATGACGCCATCGACCAGCGTGTGGAGCGCCGTGCCGCGAATGCGCAGCCGGAGTTTGGCGCTGAACATGATGGCCTCCTCCACGGTCAACTCGCGATGCACGAGGTCGTCCTGCGGCACGAAGCTGATGGCGAGGTCGCGCACCTGGCCGCGGCTTTTCAGCGGCACGCCATTGACCTCGATCCCGCCGGAAGTGGCGGGATTGATGCCGCAGAGCGCGTTCATGAGCGTGGATTTGCCCTGACCGCTGCCGCCCAGGATGCCGATGAATTCGCCGCTGCGGATGGCCATCGATAGGCCGTGGAGAATGGTCCGGGGGCCTTTGCTGGTGGGCACGACCACTCGCAGGTTGGTCGCGCGCAGGCTGCCGCCGCTCCATTCGTCGCCCCAGCGCAGGCCCTGGCCGGTGAATTCAAACCAGTAGTCGCCGATTTTGATCCGGTCGCCCAGCACGAGGTGGGCGGTCTTGAAACCGCGTCCGTTCAACTCGGTGCCCGCGCGGCTGATGTCGGTGATGTGGTAGCCGCCGCGTTGTTGGTCGGGGGTGACCTCGACGTGGCGGTGGGAAATGGTGCGGTCGGCGAGATCGAGATCCCAGCGGAGTTCCGAACGGCCATCGGGCGGGGCGTCGGGCGTGCCCTCCTTGTGGCGGCCGATGATGAGGCGATCGGCACGCAGGGTGGAAAGATCGATTTCCGGTGTGTCCCGTCCCTCGACCGTGGGGGCGGCGGGCACGCGGCGGAAACGCAGCCGCGTGGGGCCGAGCACAAGCTCGGTCATGTTGTTGAGCGCGACGGTTTGGCCCGGGCCCACCCGATGGCCGGCCAGGCTGATTTCCGAGCCCTGCACGGTCACGGTCGCGCGGCGGCCGTCCCAGCGGATCTCACATTGAGCGGAGGTCGGGGCCGCCGCCGCGCCCTCGCCCACATGGACGCCGGGAGCCCCGGTTTCCAAACCGATCGACAACCCTTCCAACGGCACCTCTTGGCTGGTGACTCGTTGCTCGGCGTCCAGCCAATCCAAATAGGCTTTCATGAAAAGGGAGTGAGCCCGGGGGCGGTGATCATCGGTTGAAGATTTCTTTGCCGGTGAGGTCGATTTCCCGGACGTTGGCTCCCGGCACACTGGGGCCGCTGGCCGCGGGACGGGGTGGCGGCGGCGCGGGTTGGGCTTGTTGGGGAGCCGGTTGAGCCGCGGGAGCCGTGGCCACGGAGCCGCCTCCGAAGCGCGGCGGCGCGGCCGGGGCGGGGCCACCGCCCTGGCCGGCGGCGATGATGAGCTTCACCAGTTTCTCCGTATCCTCGACCTGCCACTGCCCTTGCCAATCCGCCCGGAACGTGAGCGGGGCGACGAATTGGCGACCGCCCTGGCTGACGGTCAAGGCGATATCGGCGCGGTAGGGATGGGTGAACTCCACCGGCGGGGTGATCTCGGGCTGGCCGTAGCCGACCACCTCCAGGCCTTTGGCCTTGAGGGCGGCTCCCACTTCGCGCCGTTTTTCCAAAGCGGCCTGTTCCAACCCTTCCGCCAAGGTTTCCTCCGGCAGCAGGGCCGGCGGAAACCCGCCACCTCCGCCACCCGCCGAAGCCGGACCGCCTTGTTCCAGCGAGGCGAGCTTGTGCTGGAGCGCGGCCTGCTCGGCTTTGACGCCGTCAAGCTGCGCTTTCAGCGCGCGCACGATCTCGGTCAACTGGGCGGTTTGTTGCGAGGAAGAAGCATCCCCTGAACCGCCCAGACAGGCGGACAGGAACAAGGCTCCGAGCGAACCGCAACCCAAGGCGGCCGGTTGCCAGAGGCGGAGCGAAAAACGATGGTTGCGAGTTTTCATAATCAGTAGAGTTGAGGTGGCCTCGATGAGAGGCCACCGGTGACATGGGAGGCTAGAATCGATAGACGATGCCTACGCCCGCCGACCACGAACTGGCGTCGATCTCGGCGGAGGCGAAGTCATTGGAAACGGTGAAGGGGTCAACGTAGTTGTAACGGCCCCAGAAATCCAGCGCCCAGGTTTGCCGCTCATCAAGGTAAACGGTCAGCGTGCCTTGGCCGAACAATCCCCAGGTCAGATGTTGGTCGCTGGTGCGCGAACGGCGCACGGCGACCGTGCGGCCGGGCAGGCGCGGGTG
>CAZQUC010000147.1:4398-9863 GCA_964596095.1 uncultured Enterobacteriaceae bacterium | reverse complement strand
TCATGGCGCAGGTCCACCGGGAAACGCCCCTGGCCATGGTGAGCGCCACCTTCGGATTGCCCTTGGGCCTGACCCGCGAAGGCACGGTCGTCGTTCCCTTGGAATGGGATTATGCCAGTTTCACGCAGACGGCGGCGCGCTTCCTCGAGACGCTCAAGGAACAGCGCTTCGACGGCCGCGAGATCACCGGCTACCATCTCGTCTTGACCGGCGTGGCCTCCGCGAAAGCCAAAGAACAACTCGCCGCGTCCGGCATCCGCCTCACCGAAAAGGCGCTGCCCGGGCCGTTGCGGTGAGCTCACTCCCTTGCCGTGGCGGTGAAGGCGAGCTCGATTTCGAGGGCGAGTTCGGGCCGGCAGATATCGGCGCGCAGAAACATCGGCGCACCGGGGCCGGTGGCGGGCCAGCCGACGGCGGCAAGATGGCTGCGAACGGCCGGCAAATCGTCCGCATGGCGGAGATAGACCTTGATGAAAGGCGGTGGCTTCGGGAAGCCATGCCCGACCGGCGGCCGGCCGAGGGCCTCCAGCACGCGGGCGATGTTTTCCACTGTCACCTCCAATTGGCGGGCCACTTCCCCGGCGTGAAGCGTTTCATGCCCCCGGATGCTGGCGGTGCCCGAGAGCCAGGCATGGGGAGCGGCAGGCAACGGGTCCGCCACACTGACGGCCCGCACAAACACCGGCGCCCGCGGACCATAGGCGGCAGGATACTGCCACGCCGGGACTTGCAGTGGGTTCTCGACCCGCCGCACGGGGCCGCGCGTGGCGAGGCACACGGTAACGAGGTGATCCCCCTCCACCCCGACCGCGGAGGCGGCGGGCAAATGGCTCGCCAGCGCCTCACCGAACGCTTCATGATAGGCCTGCCAGCGTCCGAGATTGAAATGACGGTAATTCTCCAGCCCGGCGGTTTCCTCGTTGATACAGGGAACATAGTTCCACACCCGCGCGAGATTCCAGCCGCTGGTCGCTTCGAAAAGATCGCGATACAGCGAGCATGTGGTTTCCCGCAGTCCGAAAGTGATCGGCCGGAGCCAGGCGGCGGCCAGCCACCTTTCGCCGGTGAAGACCGCGCTTTCCGGCGTCGCCCGCGCCAGCGTGCCGGAAAAAACCGGGCCGGACTCCTCCCCCGGCCCGGCCAGATGCGGCACCGGCAGGTCGAGAACCAACCCGTTCGCGCCGGCGCTCAAGCGCGCGCCCGCGGCCCCAAACCTCACCCGCAAACCGGCGCCCTCTTCCGCGGAAACGGAAGGGACTTTCACCAAGCGGCGTTTCGGGCTTTCCTGCAAGGGCATCGCCGTTGCGATAGGCGGAGGGGGGATGGTGTCAATCACACAAGCCGCGCGATCCTTGAGATGACGCCCTGAGGTCTCCCCGATGAACGCGTTCTCCGAGTCACGCGATAATCTGATGAATGGGCGCGCCGTGGTCGATTTCGAGGCGGCGGCGGCCGGGGACTTCGAGGCGATGCGAGTCGAGCCCGAGCAGATGCAGCACCGTGGCGTGGATGTCGGTGACGTAATGGCGGTCCTGGGCGGCATGGAAGCCGATCTCATCCGTCGCGCCGTGAACCATGCCGCCCTTGATGCCCGCCCCGGCGAGCCACGCGCTGAAGCCGTGCGGATGGTGATCGCGCCCGGTATCCTGCGCGCCGGGCGTGCGGCCGAATTCGGTGCCGCAGACGACAGTGGTCTGGGAAAACAGGCCGCGTTGTTTCAGATCCTTGAGCAGGGCGGCGATGGGTTGATCGACCTGCGCGGAAAGGTCGGTGTGGTTGGCCTTGATCCCGGAATGCGCGTCCCAGGCGCCACCTCCGCCGCCCCCGTGGAAAATCTGCACGAAACGCACCCCGCGCTCGACCAGCCGTCGCGCGGTCAGGCACAGCCGGCCGAAATCCGCGCAGTGTTTTTCCTCCAGGCCATAGAGCCGGCGCGTGGCCTCGGTTTCTTTTTCCAACTCCAGCGTCTCCGGCACCGTGCTCTGCATCTGGAAGGCGAGCTCGTAACTCTTGAGCCGCGCGCGAAGGTCGGCGTCGTCAGGGTAATCGATGCCGGACAGGGTGTTGAGCTTCCCGAGCAGGCTGAGGCCCGCGAGTTGCTCCTCGGTGGTGAATCCCTCCGAGCCGGCCGACAAAAACGGCAGCGGCTTCTTCGGATCGGAACCGAGCCGCACGCCCGCGTGCTCCGGCCCGAGATAGCCCGCCCCGTGCGTCCACGCGCCGCCGCAGCAATCGCCGGTCGGCGTGCCGAGGACGACGTATTCGGGCAAATTGGCGTTGATCGCGCCCAGCCCGTAGCAAGCCCACGAGCCGATGGTCGGCAGCCCGCCCTCGCGCACATGGCGTCCCGTGTGCCAGGTGAGCTGCGCGCCGTGATCGTTGTCATTGGTCCACAGCGAACGCACCACGGCCAGATCATCGGCGCAGGTTCCCACATGTGGAAACCAATCGCTGACCACGAGGCCGCTTTGCCCGTAAGTCTGGTAGCCCGTTTGCAAAGGCATGATGACCTTGCGGTTCTGGTGCGCGGGATTGCCGCCGACAATCTGTTTGTCCGCGTTCTTCAAGACGCCGGCGTAGGGCGTCTCTTCGATCGACTTGCCCGCGTGCTGATTGAGTTCGGGTTTGACGTCGAAGCTCTCCAAATGGCTGAGGCCGCCGCAGAGAAAAATCCAGATCACCGATTGCGTCTTGGGCGCGACATGTGGCCGCCCGTCCGGCGGCGCCCACGCGGGCGCATGGAAAGGCGCGTCCTGCCCGAAACCCTGGCGCCCCAGCAACGCGGAGAGCGCCAGCCCGGTGAACCCCATTCCGGTATCGGCCAAAAACGAACGACGGGTGACGCCGGGACAGCCGGGCTTAGCGGAGCGTGAGAAATTCATGGTGGTTCAAGAGTGTGAGGAAAAAGAGTTCGCGCGCCCGCGGGCCGCCGGATTGGAGAAACTCCCGCGCCGCCGCCGCTTCGGCCGCGGTCGGCTCGCGGGTGAGGAACGTCACGAAAGTGTCGCACACGAGCGCGGCGTCATCGGTCTGGTCTTTCGTCCGCTCCGCCATCACGCGGGCGCGGGCCAGCGGCAGCTCGCTGTTGAGCAAGGCCAGCGCCTGCTGCGGCATGATGCTGGGACGGCGCTCGTAGCATTCCACCACGCTCGGACCATCGAAGACCTGGAGGAAATCCGGCTGCTTCTCCGCCGCGCAGCGGAAATACAGGCTACGGCGTGGCTGGGTAAGGGCGAGATTCTGGTCGATCTCCGGGCCGCCGCGCGTGAGATCGAGCCCGCCGGTGAGATACCACACGTTGTCACGGATCGCCTCCGCCTCCAGCCGCCGCGCCGGGAAATGCCAGAGTAGCCGGTTGTCCTGATCCACGGCCTTCATCGCCGCGGCGTCGGGGCCGGGCGCGCTATCCTGCCGGTAGGCGGCGCTGAGGCAGATCAACCGATGGAGATGCCGGAAGCTCCAACCGTGCTCCATGAATTCCACCGCCAGCCAGTCGAGCAGCGCGGGCAACGCCGGCGGCCGTCCATCCGCGCCGAAATCCGCCACCGACGGCGCCAGCCCGGTTCCGAAATGCCGCGCCCATACATGATTGACCGCCACTCGCGCCGTCAGCGGATGCTCGCGCGCGGTCAGCCATTTCGCGAAGGCGAGGCGGCGACCGGTGCTTTGCTCGGGATACTTCGGCAACTCGCGCGGCGTGTAGGCGGTGGTCAATGGCTCGCTCATCGCTTGGCGCGCGGCCTCCAGCGTGGTTTGTGCCTCCGTGAGTTTCTTGGCATGCTCGGGGGAGGTCGCGTCTTTGCCCGCAGCCTCGGCATGGGCGAGGGTGATTTGGAAAAATGCCTGACGCGCGATGGCGAGCGCTTCCTCGCGTTGCGCGGCCAGCGCGGCCTTCGCCGCCGCTTCCCACTCGGGCGTGTCGCGGCGGCCCTTTTCCTCCAAACGCTCGACCGCGAACAAACACTGCAACGTCCGCCACTTCGCGAGCTGCGCCGGCGCGTCGGTTTTCGCTTCGGTCGCGGTCTTGGCGGCCGCGGCGGCCAAGGCTTCGCGGACGAAGTCGCGGCGCTCCGGCGCGACGGCGGCGGGCGGCAGCGTCACCGGCACGACCTGGAACGCGCCGCCCAAAAACGCCGGCACGCCCGGCGGCTGCGGCCGGTCTTTGTCGGGATTGCGCTCGTCACCGCGCGGGAAGAAATACGTCACCACCGCGGGGTCGGCATCGTAGGCGCGCGGCAGGCCGTCGAGCTTCGTGTCGGCCTGGCCCGGCACATGATCCAAGCGAACCTGATGCGGCTCGAAGATGGCGCGCAGCTCATAGTATTCCGTCTGCTTGATCGGATCGACCATGTGGTCGTGGCACTTCGCGCAGCCGATGGTGAGGCCGAGCAACGCCTTGCCCGTATGGGCCACCGTGTCTTCCAGCCATTGCTCACGGGACAACATCTTGTAATTACGGACCAAGAATCCGGTGGCGCGCAGGGCGTCCGCGTCTTCCGGCGCGCGCTCGTCGGCGGCCAACATGTCGGTGATCATGCGGTCGTAGCCCAGATCGGCGTGCAAGGCTTCCACGATCCAATCACGCCAGCGCCAGATGTGCGGCTGGCTGTCGCGGATCTGCCCGCCGTCATTCCAGCCCGCCCAATCGCTGTAGCGCCAGATATCCATCCAATGGCGCGCCCACCGTTCGGCATGGCGCGGGTCGGCCAGCAGGCGGTCCACCACGGTCGCCTCCGCGTCCGGCGAGGTGTCCGCGAGAAAGGCTGCCCGCTCCTCTGGCGAGGGCGAGAGACCGATCAAATCTTGATACACCCGGCGCAGCCATACGTCGCGCGACGCCTCACGGCGGTAATGCACGCCCGCTTCCGCCTGGGCCGCTCGCAAAAATGCGTCGATGGGATTGGCCGCGAGATGTGCTCCCTCCCTCTCGCCATCGGCCCCCACCTCCGCCGGCGCCGGAGGTCGCCGCACCGGTTGGAACGGCTCCCACGGCCACGCCGCCGCGACCGCTCCGTGCAGCATGACCAAACCGGACGCGCTCCAGAAGCTCAACCTTCGGAACCACACGACGACGGACGAACGGGCAACCATGATGGGACCCAATGTGTCTCCATCGGACCAGCCGCGGCAATCGTCTCTCCCCTGATCGAGGGCTACGGCAAATCTCCGTCCGATGCCAGAGGAGTGGCTGGATGCCAAGATCGATGGGCATGGGAATTGCGCCCATAGGCACATACCGAATGAGCAAAACCTGTTGGCTTTTAAGAAACGGCGAAAGACGACCTGGCGAAACACCACCGATGGCAACGCCATCGCAACCACCGCAGCCGGGGGTTGAGCGGAGCGACACCCCCGGTTGGTTCCGCCCCCACACCTCGATCCTGGAGGGAGACCCGGCCTTGTTGACGAGCACGGTGGCCTGGCCGGCAGCGGCCTACGGCAAAGTGACCGTCATTTTGCCTTCG
>CAZQUC010000147.1:0-4298 GCA_964596095.1 uncultured Enterobacteriaceae bacterium | reverse complement strand
CACGGTGGCCTGGCCGGCAGCGGCCTACGGCAAAGTGACCGTCATTTTGCCTTCGGCAGGCTGGGATAGTCGGTATAGCCTTCCTTGCCGCCGCCATAGAAGGTGGCGGGGTTGGGTGCGTTGAGGGGTGCGTTGTGCGCGAAGCGGGCGACCAGGTCGGGGTTGGCGATGTATTGGCGGCCCCAGGAGAGCGCGTCGGCTTCGCCGCGACGGAGGAGTTCCGTGGCTTGGGCCGGGGTGAGGTTCATGTTGTTGATGATGGGGCCGGCGAAGCGTTTTTTCAGCTCGGGCGCGAGGCGGGGTTCGTCGAGCGCGGCGAGTTGCCGGGCCACTTCCGCTTCGGTGCCGGGGAGGGCCTGGTAGTCGCCGGGGGTGGTGACGCCTTCGCGGAGGAAGAGGAAAGCGATGCCGCGCCGGCGGGACTCGTCGGCGACATGGCCGAAGGTGGCGGCGGGATCGGAGTCGCCCATGTCATGGGCGTCGCAACGCGGGGCGAGGTGGAGCCCGACGCGCTCCGGTCCCCACACGGCGATGAGGGCGTCGAGGGCTTCGAGCAGGAAGCGGGCGCGCTTTTCGACGGAGCCGCCGTAGTCATCGGTCCGCTGGTTGGTCGAGTCCTGGAGGAATTGATCGGGCAGGTAGCCGTTGGCGCCATGAAGTTCGACGCCGTCAAAGCCGGCCCGCTTGGCGTTGTCCGCGGCCTTTTTGTAGTCGGCGATAATGCCGGGGATCTCGTCGGGTTCGAGGGCGCGGGGCGTGACGAATTCCTTCCTGGGGCGGACGAGGCTGACGGTGCCCGCCGGGCGGATGGCGCTGGGCGCGACGGGCAGGTTGCCATCGAGGAAAACGGGATCGGAGATGCGGCCGACGTGCCAGAGCTGGGCGAGGATGCGCCCGCCCGCTTCGTGAACGGCCTGAGTGACGAGCTTCCAGCCGGCGACTTGTTCCTCGCTCCACAAGCCGGGGGTGTCGGCATAACCGACGGCCTGCGGCGAAATGGCGGTGGCCTCGGAGATGATGAGCCCGGCGGTGGCGCGCTGGCGATAATATTCGGCCATCAGTTCGTTCGGGACGCGGCCGGTGCTGGCGCGGCTGCGGGTGAGCGGGGCCATGACGATGCGGTTCGGCAGGTTCCAGGCGCCGAGGCGGACGGGATCGTGAAGCGAAGGCATGGATGATGGCTGATCTTGACCGGTTTTGCCCAGCAGAGGAGTGAGCAGGCCGGCGCCGAGGCCGCTCTGGAGGAATTGTCGTTTGTTCATAAATCGGTGGTGGGTTCGCTCATGGCACGCCGCGCGTCCATGAGGTGGCAGGGGAACTGTAGAGAGCGAGGCCGCCGCCACCGTTTGTGGGGGATTTTTGCCGGCCCCGCGGCGTTCGCCGGCGGTGTTGGGACGGAAATTGTTCCATCGAACGATCAGCGGCCTTCTGGAGTGCGGAGGCTTGCCTCCGCTCTGGCGCTCACCGGCTTGCCGGTGAGTCGGAAGCGGAAGGAGGGAGATTGAAAGCGTCCCGGCGAGGGCTGATCGAACTCACCCACCCCAAGGGGCAAGCCCCTCCCCCCGCAGAGCGGAGGCAAGCCGTCCGCACTCCAGACGCTAAGGCGCCAGTTGGACCGCCGCCATCTCGCGCACCGCGGTCTGCTGGGCCTCGTCCCAACCGGAATGCTCCAGCCACGCCATCGCGGCGTCAGGGTCGGCGTCGTGCCAGCGGAGAAACGTTTGCCGCTCGGCGCGGGCGCGGCGCGCGGGGTCGCCGATGGTGGCGGCCCATTGGAAGGCGGCGTCGGGATCGACGGCCGCGGCTTGTTTGGCGAAGGCTTCGGCGGCGGCCCATGTCTTCTCTCCGCCGCCCTGCGCGGCCAGCCACGCGCCCGCCGCATCGAGATCGCGCGCGGCCCAAGTGTCGATGATTTGGCCCATGGTTTCGGATTGCTGCTCCGGCGGCGTTTTCGATAACCACCTGTCGGCGGTGGAGGCGTCTTCGCGGAGCGAAAAAAGTGCGGCGTCGTCATTCAATTTGTCTCTCGCCAATTCGGCCAACGCGGAATGCCCCTCGGCCCAGCGCGTCCACCCGTCGGGATCGACGCGCAGCCACGCGTCACGCAGGGCATGGAGCAGGTTTTGCTTACGTCGTTCGTCGTTTTCGGTCGAAACAGCGCGCCATGCCACTTCGGATTCAGCGAGGCCGTCGGCGAATGCCGCTGCCGCTTCCGGCGTGGTCAGGCTATCCCGGAGGAGAAACGAATTTTCGCGTCCCAAACGATGAGTCAGTTCGCGTCCAGCGAACCGGCCATGCCACTCGCTGTTGCTGGTCGCAAGCCACTTGGCAACATCCAGCTCCTCAATTTTTTTCCTGAGCGTCTCCTCTTCCACCTCCAGGCCGCGCTCATACCATGCCACCAGAGTGGCGGGATCGCGCCACGCCCACGCCGTGCCCAGTTGGGTGAAAATCGGTCCATCCGATTGGAGATGCGGCAAGGCCCATGTCATGGCCTGCTCTGGTTCCAGGCTCAACCACCGCGTCAGCACGTCGCCGAGCAGGGATAGTTTTTCATCCTCGGGCAACGAGAGCGCGGCCTCGGCGGTGGCCCGGCAGGCCGGAGCGGTCAGGCGGTCCAATGCCATGTGCGCCTGCGCGGCGGCTTCAGAGAAGCGGCCTCCGGAGCGGGTTTGCGCCAACCATGACTCCATGGCTGAAGTGGCGAGACGATCCGGCGCTTGAAGAGAAACTTCGCTCGCGACTATGAGGCTCGGCGCCGGGTGTTGGCGTTGCCGGTAATGCTGCCAGATGAGCACCGAGCCGCCCACAACCAGGGAGGCCACCAGTCCAGCCGCTGCCGCGATGAGATGTCGGTTCATGTCAGGTGACGCGGTTAGGGTTGGGTCAGCCCGGTCAAGGAGGATCGGATTTCCGGGGTCAGGTTGCCGCGCAGAGAGTAATGGCGGGCGGCCTCCGGGTTTTCGTCGAGCCATCGGCGGTAAATGCCGCGTGCCAGAGTCGTGCGTCGGGAGGTCTCCGACAGGTGAGAGATCCACGCCAGCGCGGCTTCCGGACCCTTTTGGGCTAATCGTTGGTTGGCAATGGCCTCGAAGGCTTCATCCGCCGCGGGGTGGGCTTGCAGTCGGGTTAACAAGGCCGCCTCCGATTCCTCCGAAAAGAAAGGAAAGGCTTCCACCGCTTCAACGAACTGGCGCGGCGTGAGGGTGTCCCCGACGGCCGCCATCAACCTGTCGAATCGGTCGAGATGCTGGGCGCTGGTCAGCGGATGGAAGTCAAGTGCCTGATCATCCCGCTGCACAATGCGAAAACTGGCGGAAGCCAAGGCCAGTCCGGCCTGATAACGCAGTTCCGGGTCAAGCGTGTCATCATCACGCAGGGCGGCCATCTTTTCGGACAGGGAGCCTCCCAGCACGCGCAGCGATTCCAGCCTTGGCAGAGCGGGATGATCCTTCAACGCGGTTAACGTATCAAGAAGCTCGGGCATGTCGGCTTTGCCCGCGGCCTGGAGGATCGTGCTGTTGATGGTGATCCACTCCGAAGGCAGAGACGCCATCAATCGTCTCGCCAATAGTGGATCCTGTTGGTGGAAGTGACGCGTGACTTCCGACGCCAGATAACGGCCGATTTCCGTTTGATATCCCTCCGCAAATGATGACCGGGGCAGGAAGTCGGTCTTGTGTCGTTCCAGCCAGGCCAAGGCCTCCTTTTGATCACGTCCCAGCCATGATCTGAAACAGAACAGGATGGAAAATTGGGTATGAAACCACCCTTCGGAAGCTGCCTTCCATTTTCGGAAGGAATTGAAGTCATCCAGTTTTCCCGGCCCACGAGCGTCCTTCCCCTGATCGGAAGCGAACAACGCATGCACGGCCGCGGCGGGATCAAGTTCGCCCCAGACCTTGATTACTTGGTCGAGAAAGATCGTCTTGGCACGGCCGGTGATTTCCGTGTCCGCCAATTTGAGACAGGCCAGATAATCGTCGGGCGGCACGCGGGCCATCAGCATTTCCACTTGCAACGTGGTCGTGCGGTTTTGCGGACGGTCCAGCAGCTCGCGCAAGGCGGCGACGATTTCCTCCACGGTGCGGGCTTCCCAGAGTTGACGATCTGCGGTGGCGGTGCTGGAAAACGCCAACGGCGCGGGGCGGGGCGCGGTGGACGATACCGGCTCCGGCGGCGCGGCCGGTGGGGTCAAAGTGCCGGTGGCCTGATGCCAATACAGCGCGCCGGTGAGCAACAACCCGGCGGCCGCGCCGGCGAGGGCGGAAGTGGTATGAGTCATGAGCAACGTGGTG